>NZ_JBHYJB010000001.1:0-271042 GCF_042740175.1 Streptomyces sp. NPDC059009
GAGGAGGGCGACAACGCGGAGCGTTGGCAACCGACGACAACGCCGCAGATCGGCGGGCCACAGCCCGCGACCGCGGCAAGATCCGCCGGACAGGCCCTAGCCCCGGTCTCCGGAGGCCGTTCCCCCGAAACGATCTCGTGGCCCGCCGACGCCAACTAGGCTCCTCCTCATGGAGATCCTGGGAGCCACGCTGCGCATCTGCGTCGAGGACCTGGAGTCCTCGGTCGCCTTCTACGAACGGCTCGCGGGCGGCAAGGCGATGCGCTTCGAGCGCGGCGGCGTCTCGGTCGCCGCGATCGGCTGCTTCCTGCTGATGAGCGGTCCCGAGCACGAGCTGGAGATCCTGCGGAAGGTCTCCGCGACGATCGCGGTGCCGGACGTCGACGAGGCGAACGAGGTCCTCACCGCCTCCGGGGCCCGCGTCCTCGCGGGCCCCGTCCCCACACCCGTGGGCCGCAACCTCATCGCCCTCCACCCGGACGGCTCGGTCTTCGAGTACGCGGACCGCAAGCAGGAGTAAGCAAGGGCAGGACCCGCCGCCGGCCGTGCCGGGGGCCCGCCCCGCCTCAACTGGACGGCCGCATACGGAAGTCGTACCGCGACGGCAGCCTCTCCCCGCCGGAGGCTGCCGCCCAGACCTGCCCCACCGCCTCGTCCGCCTCCCGCAGGTCCGCCACCTCGAAGCCGTCGTCGAAGACGGCCCTGGCCGCGGCCGTCTCGCCCTCCGCGAGGAGCAGCCGGGCCTCGATGAGGCGGAAGCGGCCGGTCGCCCGGGTGGTGGCGTGCAGCCGCTCCCACACACCGCGGGCGTCGCTCGCACGGCCCGCCGAGAGCAGCGCCTCGATCGCCTCCCGGCCCAGCGCGGCCGTCGCCGCGGTCCAGGTGACGCCGTCGTCCCGCCGCTCCTGGCACAGGTCGTCGAAGGCGTCCCGGTACCGGTCGGCGGCCCGCTCCCGGTGGCCCGACGTGAGGTCCGCCACCGCGAGGCAGCGCAGCAACGGCCAGACCGAGGGCGCCAGTTCGAGGCCGCGCTCCCAGCTCCGTACCGCCTGCGCGCGGTCACCGGCGTGCCACTGCGCCACGCCCAGGTGGTACTCGGCGAGCGGCTGCGCGGGCGCCGTCTCCAGCATGTCCCGCCAGTGCGGGGCGACCAGCGTGGGTCCCGGCGGGGCGACGCGGCGCGGCTCGGGCACGGCGCCGGAGTTGAGCAGCTCCAGCCAGGGCGCCTGCTCGGGCCCGAGCGTCGACTCCTCGAAGGGCGTGCCGGGCAACTTCCAGTCCGCGCGCAGCACTTCGAGGGCGCCCCAGCCGGAGCCGGCGGCGAGGCGCTCGCCGGGTTCGACGTCCGCGCAGGGCCGCCACGCCTCGTGGGCGCGGTCCACGGCCTCGGCGGACAGCACGGCGGCGAGCCGTCCCTCGACCTGCCCGCGCGCGGCGGCCCAGTCCGCTCCGTGCACCGCGCCGGGGTCGGCCTCCATGGGCCCGTACGCCTCCAGCCAGGAGAACTCGCTCTCGGCGTCCAGGCGTACGTGCTCCAGCTGGGTGCGGGCGAGCCCCGCCTGGATCTCCGCGTAGCCGCCGGTGCCGGGCTCGGTCAGCCACTCCTGCCAGCGCCGCCCGCCGGGCCCCGCCCCCCACATGAACAGCTTGCGCCCGCGCAGCAGCCCGGTGGAGGTCTGCACGAGCCCGCGCCCCTCGTCGTCGAGGGCGGCGATCCAGCGGCGCGCCCCGTCGGGCAGGTCGTAGAAGTAGTCGGCGGCGTGGGTGGACTTCAGCGGATACGTACGGTCGGTGCCCTCGTGTTCCGGTACGGGCACCCGGCTGAGCCGCCGGGCGTACCCGAAGTGCCAGGCTTCGTCGGCGGGAGTGAGCACCCGGCTCCCTTCAGGAACAGCGATGTTGGACCACCAGTACACGGGGGCGGGCCGCTCGTGCGGGTTGCGGATGCGCACGCCCACGTACAGGAAGTCCGAGTCCTGCGGCAGCCACAGGTCGACCTGGAAGGGCAGGTCGCGCAGCCGCTCCCACTCCCACAGGCGCAGCATCTCGCCGCCGTCGGGGGCGGGCACACGGGCGGCGTGCAGGGGCGCGCAGGCGAGCGTGGAGTGCCCGGTGGCGCCGATGTTCCACTCGATGCCGCCGGAGAACCAGGCGCCGTTCAGGGCGAAGTCGGCGGGCTGCAGCACCGGGTTGCGGTACAGCAGTTCGCGCCCGGTCTCCTTCTGCACGAGGGAGTGGACGCGTCCGCCGTACCCCGGCAGGACGGTGGCGCGCAGCCGCTCGTTCTCGATGACGATCGTGTCGAGCGTGGTGGGGGTGCGCTCCCTCCCGTACCCGTCGAGGATCCGCGCGGGCAGCACGGAGTGCAGCGGCTCGTAGCCGAGCTGGCGCGCCATGTCGCGCGGCAGCCCGTCGAGCGACCGCTCGTCGAGGGTGTGCACCTCGCCCAGCGGACGGAGCGGGGGCAGCGGGTTCTCCGGCCCCAACGGGGCCGCGGGCAGGATCAGTTCGGCACGGCGCACGGTGGTCGTCACAACGACCATGGAACACGGTGCAGCCCACACCGACCAGGGGGTTTCCGGGTCAGGATTGCGCAAAGGCGTCCACGGCGGGATCGGTGAGCAGATCTCCCGCGGTCCCGTCCGGGTCCGGATCGGGGTCAAGACCATCGGTGTGCTCGATGCGGTCGGCGAGCTTGACGGTGTACGCGGCGATGGCTGCAGCCGGGCACGGTGCCGCGGGCGGGCGGGCGAAGGCCCAGGTCGGAGGGGGCGTCGAGCGCGCGATATTCCGCTTGCGGGTCATCGTCGAACACGTACGCTGACCACTTCAGGAGCCGAGCCGAGCGAGAAGCGCAGGGAACGAGATGGGCACGCAGCACACGTACCGGGTGATCGTCCGAGGCGCCTGGGAGGCCCTCACGGACGAGGCACGCACCCGCCTGCTCGCGGAGGCGGCCGCCCACGAGGGCCTGGCCGGGATGAAGTTCACCCCCGAGGGCACCCTGAGCTACGACCGCGCGCTCAAGCACTTCTCGTTCCGGTACGTCATCGAGTCCGACGCCGAGGACGGCGAGGAGATGGCGGGCGCGATCGCGGAGGACCGCGCTGAGACGACGCTGCGTGAACTCGCGTACGGGCACGGCGCGTTGCGCTCGACCGTGACGGACCTGGACACCATGAAGATCAACCGGAAGCGCCGCTGAGCCGAGTCCCCGGCGCCCGGCCCCGCGCCGTCCGCCATGCCGGGCGCCACGCCCACCGGCGCCCGCTTCACTCCCGCTGACGGTTCCGCACCGCGAGCACCGCCCCCGCGAGCCCCGCCACACCCCCGCCGATCATCGGCACGACCTGCGCCGACACCTTGTGGTCGACGGCGTAGAAGCCGAGCCAGACGAAGGCCACCCCGAACCCCACCACGATCACGTGCTCCAGCAGCCGGAACCCGTACCCCACCCACTGGTCGAGCCGCTCCCGCCGCAGCCGGCGCTCCACGAGGTCCCGCCGCCAGGCGAGGTGCCCCGGGTCGATCTCCTGCCACTTGCGCGCCTCGTCGGCCTCGGGGAAAGCGGGCACGATCCCGGCGGGCGGGCCCGTGGGCGGCGTCTCCTGCTCAGACATCGCGCGCACCCCTTCCCGCCCTGCCCGGGCCATCCGGCGCCGCGCATGCGACCCACCGGTCGACGTCCAACAGCGCCTTGTCCAGGGCCTGTTCGGCCGCTGCCTGGCGCCGCGCCCGCTCCTCGTCGGTCCACCGCGCGGGGGGAGCAAGCGACCTGACGTACCACCGCCACAGGGGCAGCCGCGCACGCAGCCGCCGCCGCGCCAGGGCGGCCCGCACCTGTACGGCGAGCACGCACAGACCGAGCGCGAACAGCGCCCACGGCAGCAGGGCCCCGAAGGCGTCACCCAGGTCGCCCGCGCTGACGTGGACCTGGCCCGCCGACACCAGCGCCACGGCGAGCACGAGCGCGAAGAGCCCCCAGGGCAAGGCGGCGCCCATTCCTCTCGACGGCCTGCCCACTGTGGGGGCCCGGCCCACCGCCGTGTGCTGCGCGGCCGCCACGGCGGGCCTTCCCCCGGCCCTGGCCAGCACAGCACGCGCCTCGTCCACGGTCAGGCGCCGCTCGGGAGCCTTCGCCAGCAACCCGTCGACGAGCAGCCCGAGTTGACCGAGACGGGGCCCGAGAGGCGGCGGCTCCTCGTGCAGGACGGCATGCATGGTTGCCGGGACGCTGCTCCGGTGGAACGGCGAGTACCCCTCGATGAGCTCATACAGCGTCGCCCCCAGCGAGAACAGGTCACTGCCCGGCCCTCGGCGTTCGCCGTTCACCAGCTCAGGGGAGACGTAGTCCGCCACGTCCCTCATCCACGTGCCGCTGTCGGTGGTCTCGTCCGCGAACCCCCGCACCATGGTGTCGAGGCCGGGCAGCAGGACCCACCTGCCCTCGCTCCAGCGGATGTTGCCGGGCCGCACGTCCCCGTGGACGACCCCGGCCCGGTGCATCGCCTCCAGCGCGGCGAGCAGCGCCTGCGCGACCTCCCGTACCTGCCTTTCGGTCAACTGACCGTGCTCGGCCCGGACTTCGGTCAGCGTCGGTCCGGTGAGCAGCGGCGTCACTCTCCACACCCGCCCGCCCGCCTCCACGATGTCGTGGACAACGGCGAGATGCGGCTGGTCCCGCAGCCGGGCGAGCGTGCGGACCAGCTGCCGCACCCGCCCCATCCCCTCCGGCCCCACCATCCCCACGGACTCGATGGCGACCGGAACACCCAGCGACTGGTCGTACGCCCGCCACACCGGGCCGTACCCGCCGGACCCCGCCTGGTACCTGATCCGATAACGCCCGCCGAGCACCTGGCCTGGCCCCATCCGCTGCCCCATGCCTCCCCCGTACCCGCCGCCCCGTCTCAGGAAGCCCGCACCATCTCCGCCGTCAGGGCCCATCGCTCATGATCCCGCCAACTCCCGTCGATGTAGAGGAAGTCCGGCGAGAACCCTTCGAGCCGGAACCCGCACCGCCGGGCCAACGCGACCGAAGCGGCGTTCGTGGGCTGGACGTTGATCTCCAGGCGGTGCAGGCCGAGTGGCCCGAAGGCGTGCCGGACGACGAGACCGAGGCCCTCCGCCATCATCCCGCGCCCGGCCGCGTGCGCGAAAGCGCCGTAACCGAGGGCTCCGCACCGGAAGGCGCCCGCGACGATGTTGTTGATGCTGACGAATCCGGCGATGGCTCCGGAGTCGTGCTCGCAGAGCAGGAACCCGGCCTTCGCCGGGTTCTCGATGAGCGCGCCCGCGTACGCGGCGTACGTCTCGGCCGTGCGGGGCGGGAAGAGCCAGGGGCGGTGCAGCTCCTGGCTCTCCTCGGCCCGCCGGGTGAACTCGTCGCCGTCCGCGTACGTGAAGGGCCTGATGCCCACGCGCGGACCACGGCCGAGATATATGTCGCTGTCTGGCATACGGGCACGCTACCTACGGGCGGGCCGCAGGCTTCACTTGGCTCCCTTGGGGCACTTCTCGTCGTTCTTGACGACCCCGATGGTGATGGCCTCTCCGTCGAGCTTCGTGCCCGCCGCCGGGTTCTGTGTGCACACCTTCCAGCTCAGCGGCCACAGGACGTGCCGGTGGAAGCCGCTGGCGTCGTGGACGTCGACGCGGGTGCGGTAGTCGACCGTGTTGAACACGTGCATGAGGCCGCGGCCCCGGAACTCCGGCATGGGCGGTCCGGCGGCCACCGCCGTCGTGACCGTCATGGCGGTGGCGGCGGCCACGGTGCCCACGACGACCACGGCCCGTCTCAGTTCAACCCTCACTTGCGCCTCCTGACGAAGTAGGCCCCGCACAAGGCACCGATCAGTCCCGTGCCGAGGAGGGCCATCCACAGGGGCATGGACACTTCGGGGATGAGCAGTCGGATCTTGGTGTTGCGGGTGTTCTCGAAGATGAAGACCAGGGTGAGGACGGCGATCGTCGCGACGATCACCCTGCCGGGCGTCATCAGCCCGCCCGAGCTGCTCTTCGAGCCGCCCGTGGAGGTGTTGGGGCTCATTGTCTGGACCCTTCCGTCGGAGGTTACGACCGGCCTCCCCCGCCCCCAGCATGGGCAGCGGGGCGGGTTCGCGCGCGGTGGGTGTTCCTCCGGGGTGGGCCGCTGGGCCGTACGGGTGACCTCAGTGCACGACCGGCAGGTCGAGCACCCCGGTGTCGCCGGGCTCACTGGTGACCGTCACCGGCTTCACCCCGCGGTTGCCCCCGTACGCCCCGTCGCTCGCCGCGATCACGAACCGCAGCCGGTGCCCCGTCTCGTACCGGTGCACGATGCCCGGCAGCGTCACCGTGAACGGCCGCGTCACGTCCGGCACCCGCACGGGCGCCACGAGACGGTGCACCAGCGTCTTCTTGCCATCGGGCGCGACGTCGTACAGCTTGGCGAAGAGCACGAGCTTGTCGGCGGCGTCGCCGGAGCTCTGCGTCTTCTCGGTCCTGGGCGAGACGACCTTCAGCGTGGCCCTCGGCGAACCCACGACGTCGACGGGGGACGTGACCGGCTCGGTGGTCCAGTCGAGGTAGGTGCCCTTGATGTCGTACGGGGCCGGGTCGGGCAGGCCGATCATCCCGGCGAGGGAGCTCTCCGAATGGCTCGTGGGGACCAGCCAGTTGCGGTACTCGCGGCTGCCGTACGCGATCTTCTTGCGGTGGTCGACGAGCTTGCCGTCCCCGGACAGATACAGCTTCTGGCTCAGGGCCGGGACCTTCGGCGCGGTGCCGTACTTGCCGTCCGGACCGTTCGGACTGTTCGGATCGCTGATCCAGTCGCGGTAGTAGGCGAAGTCCGGCCCGGTGTCGACGCCCTTGCCGTGCCGCAGATAGCGGTCGAACCACGCGAGGATGCGCTTGCCGACGTACGAGGTCTCCAAGTTGCCCCGGCCGAGGTCGAGTTCACCGGAGTCCGGATCGCTGAGGCTGCCGCTGTGTCCCCCGTACTGCCAGATCATCTTGGCCGTCGTGCCCTGCGCCTTGAGGGTCTTGTACGTGGCCTGGGCCTCGTTGAGGTTGAAGAGGCTGTCGGCCTGCCCCTGGATCAGGAGCGTGGGTGCCTCGACCCGGTTCAGATAGGACACCGGTGAGACGCTGCGCGCGAACTTCTGGAGCTGCCGGGTCCTGTCGGCGGGATAGCGGCCTGAGTTGAGGGTGCGGATGGTCTCGCAGGCGTCGGAGACGAAGTGCAGACAGCCGAGCTTGTTGATCCGGGACGGATCGAGGCTCGGCGCGAGCAGGGGCTGCCCCTCCCCGATCAGATAGAACCCGTTCATCCACTGCCATTTGGCGGCGCCTGGCACGGACCGGTCGGCGGCGTTGTTCGGGTCGAGGGAGTACGCCAGGTCGTTCCAGGTGATCATCGGCACGAGGGCGTCGACGCGGTGGTCGACTGCGGCCGTCGCCATCTGGACGGCCCCGCCGTACGAGCCGCCGATCATCCCGACGCACGGGTCTCCCGTGCGGTCCGTGGTGACGTAGTCGATGGTCGTGCCGTCGTCGGCGGCCCGCTTGCCCCCGAGGAAGTCGACGAGCCCGGAGGCCGCCACCCCGTCGGTCTTCGGGTCGTCGAGGGAGATCAGGCACCCCGACGTGCCGAAGCCGAGCCCGGAGTAGACGAGCCCGACGTACCCGCGCTCCGCGAACGCCTTGCCGATCGCGGCCGTCCCCCCGTCGCTCTTGCTCCCGCCGAACCCGTTGGTGGCGAGCACGGCGGGCGCGGTGTGCGCGGCGTCGACTCCCGCGGGCGTGTAGAGGTCGGCGTCGACGGTGCAGGTGCCGCCGCCGGTCCGGACGGTGAACTTCAGTGCTTTGACGGCGACTTGGCCACCGGTGGCACCGGCCGGGGCCGCGAGGGCGAGCGGTGCGGCGAGCGCGGCCCCGAGGGCGAGGGCGATCGGCGTACGGGATCCGCGCAGGGCGCGCCGGGACAGGAGACGACGGGACTCGGGGCGACAGGACACGGGACCTCCACGCTGAGGGCGACCGTCGACCGGCGGCCGTCTACTGGCCGGTAGGCCCGGCCGAGGTCATGCTGTGACACGTGTCAGGCACGGGTCAACGCTCGTGACAGCGGTTTCTTCCGGGAGACGGTGCAGAGATTCCGTGAAGGGGGACGGGGCCTTCCAGGCAGGTGGCGCGGCCTTCGGGGCAGATGGCGCGGTCCTCAGGACGGGGGCGCGGCTCTCAGGACGAGGGCGGCGTCGCCAGGACGGGGGCGGCGTCGCCAGGACGGGGGCGGCGTCGTCAGAATGCGATGGCGGGCCCCCGGGCCCCGCTGGCAGGCTTGCGGGCGTGACCACAGCCGGGAACCATGCCGCGGTCCGTCGCGAGACGCCGGACTGCCTGATCGTCACGGGGCTGCCGGGGGCCGGGAAGTCGACGGTGACCAGGCGCGTCGCCGAGCGCCTGCCGCGCTCCGCCCGGCTCGACGGCGACTTCGTCAGCAGGCTCGTCGTCGGCGGGCGCGTCGGGGCGCTGGGCGAACCCGCCGACGAGGCAGCGCGCCAAGTGGAGCTGTGCAACCGCAATCTGTGCACGCTGGCGGCCAACTTCTGCGATGCCGGCTTCACGCCCGTGATCGACTGGGTGATCCCCGACCGAGCACAGCTGGACTTCTTCGTCTCCCTCCTCCCGGCCCGCCGGGTCCTGTTCGTCGTGCTCGCACCGGGCATCGAGGCGTGCCGCCACCGCAACACCCTCCGCGACCCGCAGGAGCGCTTCTTCTTCGACGGCTACGAGGAACTGGATGCCGCGATGAAGCGTGAACTCGGCGATGTGGGCTGGTGGTTCGACACGTCGGCCCTCACCGCCGAGGAGAGCGCCGATCGTGTCATCGAGGAAGCCCGCGGCCGCGCGCCGGTGAACTGACTCAAGGGGCGATCACCGGCTCTTCTCGTACTCCTCGAACAGGGCGGCCAGCGCGTGGGCCGTGTTGTTGTCGGAGTCCATCTGCTCGTGCTCGATGCCCTCAAGAGCGGCTTCGGCACCGCGCGGGAACATGGCCTGCTCGTACGCGGCGAGTGCGGCCTCGACATCGTCCGGGTGCGCGGCGAGGGACGTGGCGAGCTCGGCGCCGTCGAGCATGGCCAGGTTGGCGCCCTCGCCGTTGGGGGCCGCGAGGTGGGCGGCGTCGCCGATCAGGGTCACGCCCGGCTTCCGCTCCCAGCGGTGCTCGACCGGGAGGGCGAAGAGACGGCGCAGGACCGGGGCGGTGTCGCCGTCGGTGATCAGCGCGGTGAGTTCGGGCGCCCAGCCGTCGAACTCCCGGGCTATCCGCGCCGTGGCCGCGGCGGCGTCCGTGAAGTCGACGCCGTCGAACCACTCCTGCGGCTCGGCGATCCCCACGTAGGCGTGCAGGGTGTCGCCCTTCTCCCGGTGGGCGAAGATCTCCCGGCCGGGCGAGGGCGCCATCAACGACCCGCCGCCGACGGCCTTCGCGGCGGCCGGGTGCCGGGTGTCGGCGTCGTACAGGTAGGTCTCGACGACCGACCGTCCGACGTACTGGGGTGTGGCGTCGGTGAGCAGGGGCCGGACCCGCGACCAGGCGCCGTCGGCACCGACCAGCAGGCTGGTGACGACGGTGGCACCGCCGTCGAAGCCGACCTCGTGGCGCCCCTCTCCCAGGGCCCGGACGCCACTCACCTTGTGTCCCCACTGCACGGTCCCGTCAGGGAGCGAGTCGAGCAGGATCTGCCGCAGGTCGGCGCGCAGCGCCTCGGGGCGGCCGCCCGTGCCGTCGTCGGCCTTGTCGAGCAAGACGGTCCCGTCCCGGTCGAGGACCCGCAGCGACTGGCGCCCCTCCAGGACGATGCCGTGGAACTCCTCCATCAGGCCGGCCTCTTGGAGGGCCAACTGCCCGTTGTAGTCATGGATGTCGAGCATTCCGCCCTGCGAACGCGCCGTCGGGGACGGCTCCCCCTCGTAGACGGTGGACGGGATCCCATGGACATGCAGGACGCGGGCGAGGGTGAGCCCGCCGAGTCCGGCGCCGATGATCGTGACGTGCGGGATGGTCATGGTGGCTCCTCAGCTGTCGCGTCAGGTGTCGAGGCCACCCGATGAGCTCGGGCAGGCCGTCTCCGCAAAGGTGCAAGAGGCCACCGACAGCCCACCGACACGGAACCGACAGCCCCCGACAGCCGACCGACATGGCGCCGGTCACCACGTCCTCCCGTCACCACGTCCTCCCGTCACCACGTCCTCCTGTCACCGCCAGGGGCGAGGTACTTGAGGCGTACGCCCAAGGGCCACGGACGGTCCTGCTCCAGGTCCCTGGTCGGACCCGCCGGCTCGGCCGCGCAGGTGACGACCCGGACCGCGGCGGCGCCTAGCGTTCCGTACGCGATCGGGAGTTCCCGCGGCGGTCTGTGACTCCGGTCGCTCCCCCATGCCGACGCGGAGGTTCCCCATGCCCGGATCCGGAGTCAGACCTCATGTGCTGGCGCCCTGCGCCCTCATGCTGTCGCTCGGACTGTGGGGCCTCTCGCGCGGCGACAGCATGTGGCGCGACGAGGCGGCCACGTGGCAGGCGGCGCACCGCAGCGTTCCTGAGATCTGGCAGATGACCGCCCACGTCGACGTGGTGCACGGGCTCTACTACCTCTTCATGCACGCCGTGTTCGCGGTCTTCGGGGACGGGCTCGGCTCGCTGCGGCTGCCGTCGGTGCTGGCCATGAGCGGCGCAGCGGCGCTGGTCGCCGACCTCGGGGCGAGGCTGGCGGGCCGGTGGGCGGGCCTGGCGGCCGGGCTGGTGTTCGCGCTGTCGCCCTCGGTACAGGAGTACGCGCAGGAGGGCCGCCCGTACGCGCTGGTCACCTTCTTTGCCGCGCTGTCCTGCCGCCTGCTCGTCGCGGCGGTGGACCGGCCCGGGCCCGGCCGCTGGACGGCCTACGGGACGACCGTGCTGACGGCGGCCCTCCTCAACTGGTTCTCCCTGCTGGTGCTCTGCGCGCACGCCGTGACACTGGCACTCGTGCGACCGGCTCGCCGGGTCGTGGGGCACTGGTCCGTCGCCGCGAGCGCGGCGGTCCTGTGCGCGCTGCCGCTGATCGCGGCGAGCCGGGCCCAGGCGGCGCAGATCGCCTGGATACCGGGGGTGGGGGCGGGCACGGTGGCCGGGGTGGCGGTGATGCTGGGTGTGGGTGGGGGGTGTGCGTGGTTCGCGGGAACGGGGGCGGGGGCGGGGGCGGGGGCACGCGTGCCGGCCGGAGCGCGGGGCGTAGCCGCGTCGCGGGGACGAGTGGGAGGCCACCCGGAGGCCCCAGCGCACGCACAGGCTGAGGCCCGCACCGGAGCCCGACCACCGCGGACGGCAGCGGAAGCGCGTCCGACAACCGGAACGCGGCCGGGAGGTGGAGCAACAACGGCAACGGCGGCGCAGCCAGGAACGGGAACGCAGCCCGACGCGGAGGTGGCGACGCAGGTGCGACGACGGTGCGCGACGGCGCAGGCGCGAGCTATCGTGCTTCCGGTTCCGGTTGCGGTTGCGGTTGCGGAGGCTCAAGCGCGAGCAGGAGCACAGGGAGGAGCCCGGGCGACTGTGCGGGCGGGCGCGCAGGCGGATTCGGCTGCGCAGGCAGCAGCGGAAACGCGGGCCGCAACGAAGACAGCGACAGCTGAAACGATTGCGGCGACTTCAACCGCAGGCACCGCACCCCCACCGCCCACCCACCCCCGCATCACGCTCCCCGCCCTCGCTCTCCCCCTCCTCACCCTCCCCCCACTCCTCTTACTCGTGGCCTCCGCCCTCCACCCCGTCTACCTCGCGCGCTACGTCCTCTTCACGCACCTCGGCCTCGCCCTCCTTGTCGGCGCGGCGTGTCACGCCCTCGCCGTCCGCACGTCAACTCCGCCCCTCCGTACGATCGTTGCTGTCGCCGCCTGCGCCTTCCTTCTCCTGCTCCCCGCCCAGATGTCCCTGCGCGACCCCCACGGCCGGATCGACGACGTCCTGTCCGCGGCCGCCAACGTCGCCACGGCCCGTGAACCCGGCGACGCGGTGCTCTACATCCCCGCCGCCCGGCGTGACACGGCGCTCGTCACACCCGGCGACTTCGTCGGGCTCGACGATGTCGCCCTGGCCCAAGGTCCCCTGGAATCAGGCACGTTGAACGGCGTGGAGGCCGGGCCTCGACACATCGAGCGCGCCATGCTCAGGGCGCATCGCATCCTCGTCGTCACCGACGCCGGCGGGCCCTCGCCCGGCACCGCCCGCGACCGCATGAAACAGCGGGTCCTGCAAGAGCACTTCTTACTGGGCGCCGAGAGGAGCGAACGAGGCCGCAAGGTCATGGTGTGGGTACGCAAGAGCAGGGAGAACAGTAAGAGCAGGGAGGACAGGGAGAGCGGGGGCACCCCGGTGGCAGGTGCAGGACGGGCGAGCGCGCTCGCACGCCCGTATCGTGGCGGCATGTTCACTTCGCGCAAGAGCGGCAAGGACGAGTCCTGGGAAGGCGTCGTGACCGACAAGTCGCGGGGCATGACCGATGGCTCGAACATGTATCACTACGCCGAGATCCGGCTCCCCGACGGGCAGACCCAGAAGGTCCGCGTCGGCCGTGGCCTCTGGAAGGACCTCGCCGTCGGCGACCGTCTCGTCAAGGAGGCGGGCACAGACCCGGTCAAGGGGTAGCTCCCCGCTGCCCCGGCACCGGCACCAGCACCAGGACGACCGGGCAGGGACCGTGAGCCGCTCACATCAGCGCGGGCACGTCCAGCCTCAACACCCCTGCCTCCGCGTCCAGTTCCCCCGCCACCCCCAGCGGCAGCGTCGGCGCCCCCTCCCCGTGGCCGAACCCGAAGTCGCCCACCACGGGCACCCCGAGCCCGCCGAGCCGGTCCGCGAGGAGGGCGCGGACCTCCGGGTACGGCTCGCAGTCCACCCACGAGCCGAGCGCCACCCCGGCGACCCCGTCGAGCCAGCCGCCGCGCAGGAGTTGGGTGAGGTAGCGGTCGAGGCGGTAGGGGTCCTCGCCGATGTCCTCCAGGCACAGCAGGCCGCCGCGCGCCGAGGGGCGGGCGTGCGGGGTGCCGAGGTCGGCGGCGAGCAGGCTGAGGCAGCCGCCGAGGGTCACACCCCGCGCCCGGCGGGGGGTGAGGGGGGAAGCCGGGGAAGGGGCGGCGTCCGTCGTCAGTTCCTGTACCGACTCGGGAGTGAACAGCGTTGCCCGCAAGTTCTCTTGCGCCTTCTCGCTCTTGAGGAAGCCGTCCGTCGCGATCAGCGGCCCGTGCAGCGTCGCCAGGCCGAGGCGCGCCGCGAACGCCTCGTGGAGCGCGGTGATGTCGCTGTAGCCGACGAGCACCTTGGGCCCCGCCGCCCGGAGCGCCTCCCAGTCGAGGAGGTCCACCATCCGCTGGATGCCGTAGCCGCCGCGCGCACAGAACACGGCGGACACCTCCGGGTCGCACCAGGCCCGCTGGAAGTCGGCCGCCCGGTCGGCGTCCGCGCCCGCGAGGTACGTCAACTCCCGGCCCACGGACAGGACATGAGCGCCGGTCACCGGGTCGAGGTCCCAGCCCCGCAGGATGTCAAGGCCCGCCTGCAGGCTCGCCTCGGGCACCGGTCCGGCGGGCGCGACGACGGCGACTCTCGACGACGGAGTGAGGCGGGGCGGGCGGGCAAGCGGGGGCACTCGGCCGGCCGGTGGGGTCACTTGGCGAGCTCCAGGGTG
Source organism: Streptomyces sp. NPDC059009 (assembly GCF_042740175.1). Taxonomy (NCBI): domain Bacteria; kingdom Bacillati; phylum Actinomycetota; class Actinomycetes; order Kitasatosporales; family Streptomycetaceae; genus Streptomyces; species Streptomyces sp. NPDC059009. The sequence continues at coordinate 13,710 of NZ_JBHYJB010000001.1, forward strand.
GGGATGCCTGTCGCGTGGAGGCCGAAGACCTGTGCGTACAGGGAGAGTTCGGACTCCAGGGCGCGGATCATCGTGTCGGCCCTGCGGAAGCCGTGGCCCTCGCCCTCGAAGGCGATGTACGCGTGCGGGACGCGCCGTCCCGTGAACCGGGCGAGGAACCGCTCGGCCTGCGCGGGCGGGCAGATCACGTCGTCGAGGCCCTGGAGGAGCAGGAAGGGGACGGTGACGCGGTCCGCCTGCTGGGTGGGCGAGCGTTCCGCGTAGCGGGCGGCGGTGCAGGCGCGCGGGCCCACCAGGGACTCCAGGTACTGGGACTCCAGGTCGTGGGTCTCGCCGGTGCTCCACGCGGTGAGGTCGAGGACGGGGTAGATGACGGTGCCGCACGCGTACACGTCCGTGGTGGCGAGCGAGGCCGCCGTGGTCCAGCCGCCCGCGCTGCCGCCGCGGATGGCGAGCCGGCCGCGGTCGGCGGTGCCCTCGTCGGCGAGCGCGAGGGCGACGGCGGCGCAGTCCTCGACGTCGACGACGCCCCACTGTTCGCGCAGCCGGTCGCGGTAGGCGCGGCCGTAGCCGGTGGAGCCGCCGTAGTTGACCTCGGCGACGCCGATGCCGCGCGAGGTGAAGTAGGCGATCTCCAGGTCGAGCACGAGGGGCGCGCGGTCGGTGGGGCCGCCGTGCGCCCACACCACGTACGGCGGCAGCTCGTCGTCGGCGGCGAGGCGACCGGGGTGGTGCGGCGGGTAGATGTGGGCGTGGATCTCGCGTCCGCAGGGGCCGCTGAAGGTGCGGATCTGCGGCTCGGGGTAGTAGGCGGGGTCGACGGGGTCGTCGTGGGCGGCGCCGATGACGCGGGCGCGGCCGGTGCGGGTGTCGAGCTCCACCACCTCGTACGCGCTGCGCGGGCTGGCCGCGACGCCGACGACGCGGGTGCCGTGCGTGGCGAGGGTGGGCGCCCACTCCGTCCAGGGCCCGGCCGCGTCCACGACCTCGCCGGTCTCCGGGTCGAGTATGCCGAGGGCGGTGGCGCCCTTGCCGTGCACGACGGCGATGAGACCGCCCGCCAGCGGCGCGAACCAGCGGCGGCCCGCCTGCCACAGGGCCCCGCCGAACTCCTCCTCGCGGGTGCAGAGCGCCTCGGCGGCGCCCGTGCCGTCCGGCCGCGCCCGGTACAGGTTCCACCAGCCGGTGCGGTCGCTGGCGAACAGCAGCCGCCCGTCGGCCGCCCACTCGGTCTGCACGATCGACTCGCCGACGCCGCCCGCGAGGGTCCTGGCCGGTCCGAAGGTGCCGTCCGCGGCGACCTCGGCGACCTTCAACTCGGTCTCGTCCCACGGCATGTGGGGGTGGTTCCAGCCGATCCAGGCGGCGTGGCCGCCGTCGGGCGAGAGCCGCGGTCCGGTGACGAAGCGGTGGGCGCCGTCGGAGAGTTCCCGCACCGCCGACCGGTCGCCGGCCGCCGCGCCGTCGAGGGGCACCGCGGCGAGGACCCGGCGCACATCGGTGGGCCCGGCGCCGGTGAACTCCTCCAGGACGCACCACACTTCGCCCCGGTCGAGGTGGATGCGCGGATCGACCCAGCGCAGGCCGCCGCCCACGGGCGAGAGGGGGGTGAGGGGGCGGGGGACGGCGCCGGGGGCGTCGGGGGTGTGGGCGTAGAGGCGCTGGTCGGCGAAGTCGGAGAAGACGACGAGGGCACCGTGGGGGCCCTCGCCGTCGTGCGCCCCGGCCCAGGGCAGGCCCCCGTACTCCATGACCCGGCTGCGGACGTTCCACGGCGGCGGCAGGACCGACTCCTCGGTGCCGTCCGCGCGGCGCCGCACCAGGGCGCGGCGCCCGCCTTCGTCGGGGCGCGGCTCCGTCCACCACGTCTCGTCCCCCACGAAGCCTGCGAAGGAGGGGCTGCCGTCGTGGGCGGCAGCGAGCCGCGCGTCGATGGGCGAGGGCCAGGAGCCATACGGTGTGGTCTGCACCATGTCGTTCACGCCCCCACTTTCACAGAGCCGTCCGCATTCTCTCTAGGCCGTGCGCAAGAACCGGTCAAGGACGCGGACACCGAAGTGCAGGGCCTCGACCGGGACGCGCTCGTCGACACCGTGGAACAGCGCCTGGTAGTCGAAGCCCTCGGGGAGCTTGAGCGGCGCGAAGCCGTAGCCCGTGATGCCGAGCCGGGAGAACTGCTTGGCGTCCGTGCCCCCCGACATGCAGTACGGCACCACGTGCCCCTCGGGTGCGAACTCCTCTACGGCGGCGCGCATCCTGGCGTACGTCGGCGAGTCCACGGGCGCCTGGAGAGCCACCTCGCGGTGGTGGAACTCCCAGTTCACATCCGGTCCGGTGAGCAGGTCGAGGGTCTGGCGGAACTCTTCTTCGCCACCGGGCAGATAGCGGCCGTCGACGTGGGCGGTGGCCTCCCCCGGAATCACATTGATCTTGTAACCGGCGGACAGCATCGTGGGGTTGGCGCTGCCGCGCACGGTCGGCGCCACCAGGTCGGCGACCGGTCCGAGCTTGTCGAAGAGCGCGTCGACGTCGAAGCCGGGCGCGTCCACGTCGGCGTCCAGGCCGTACAGGGAGGCGAGTTCGACGAGGGCGGCGCGCACGGTGGGGGTGAGCCGGACCGGCCACCGGTGCTGGGCGATGCGGGCGATGGCGCCGGCGAGGTGCCCCACGGCGTTGTCGGGGTTCACCTTGGAGCCGTGCCCCGCCTTCCCGTACGCGGTGAGCTTCAGCCAGCCCGTGCCCCGCTCCCCCGCCGCGATCGGGTACAGCTCGCGTCCGCGCCCGTCGTGGAAGGTGAACGCCCCGGACTCGCTGATGCCTTCGGTGCAGCCCTCGAAGAGCTCCGGGTGGCTGTCGGCGAGGAAGCCCGAGCCGTCGACGGCGCTGGCCTCCTCGTCGGCGGTGAAGGCGATCACGATGTCCCGGCGCGGCCGCACCCCGGCGCGCGCCCAGCGCCGTACGACGGCGAGGATCATCGCGTCCATGTTCTTCATGTCGATGGCGCCGCGCCCCCACACGACGCCGTCGCGGATCTCCCCGGAGAAGGGGTCCACGCTCCAGTCGGCGGCCTCGGCGGGCACGACGTCCAGGTGCCCGTGCACGAGCAGTGCCTCGGCGCCGGGGTCGGTGCCCGCGATGCGCGCGACGACGTTGGTGCGCCCCGGCGTGCGCTCCAGGAGGGTCGGTTCGAGCCCGGCCCCGGCGAGCCGTTCGGCGGCGTACTCGGCGGCGGGGCGCTCGCGGCAGTCGCCGTCGCCGCGGTTGGTGGTGTCGATGCGGATGAGGTCGGAGGTGAACTCGACGACCTCGTCGAGTGCCGTGGCGTCGACTCCCGCCGACGCCGGAGTCGACCCCTCGGCGGCGTCCGCAGAATCGTTCCGGTCAGCCATACTGCTCCTCCACGGCAGCCGCGGCGATCGTGGTGACCGCCTTGAAGGTACGAATTCCCTCGTACATCGTCTCGCTGGTGTACGTGATCTGACGCTCCCCGGTGCGCCGGACGCCCGGCACGACCGTCGACGCCATCGACAGGTGTTCGGCGTCGAACTCGACCTCGACGGTGAAGGGTCCGGCTGCGACCGGGTCCCGGCGCACCGCGAGCGTCGCGGCCTCCTTGGCGGCGGCCCGGATGTCGGCGGCGGTGCGCGCGGGCGTGCGGCACACCGCCGCGTACCGCGACACGTGGTCCTTCACGGCGACCTTCAGCGCGTCCGGCGCGTACCCGAGGGCGTCCTCACAGGCCAGGTCGTCACCGGTGACGAGCACCACCGGCACCCCGAACTCGGCCACCACGCGCGCGTTGAGCAGCCCCTCGCTGGCCCGCACCCCGTTCACCCACACCCCGGTGATCGAATTGGCCAGATATGTATGGGCGAGGACGCCTTCCATGCCGGCGCCCGCGTGGTAGCCGACGAACGCGATCCCGTCGACGGCGTGCTCCCCCTCGTACTGCACGCCCTCCACCATCGAGAGCGCCTTGTGCCGTCCGGTGAGCATCTCCGCCCGCTCGTCCAGCTCCTCGAGCAGCAGATTGCGCATGGTCCAGTGGGCCTCGTTGATGAGCACCTCGTCGGCGCCGCCTTCGAAGAACCCGACCACGGCGGCGTTCACATCCGAGGTGAACATCGACCGGCACCGCTCCCACTGGGGCGTACCGGGCAGCACGTCGGCAGGCCAGGTCACACCCGTCGCGCCCTCCATGTCGGCGCTGATGAGGATCTTCATGCGTCGCGGTCCCATCCGTCCCATCGCAGGTCAGAGGCTCGTACGGTCTACGGTGCCAGCACTTCTCGGCTTCACCCGGCAGTGACACAGATCTTCATGCGGCGTCACGTTACGCGGTGCCGAAAGGGCGGACCAGGCCGTTACGACCTTGGGACACCGTGCTATCAATACGCTCTGTATGGGGGACATAAGCTGCCCCCTGCGAATGCATCGCACAGTCCTGACAGTTGGGCCCCACGGGGCCACAGGGGGAAGAGGTACCAGCGCAGTGAACCGCATGCGCACCACCACCGCAGTTCTGGCCACGGCGGCCGCCATCACGGGCGCCCAGCTCACCATGGCCGGGGCGGCGTCGGCCGCTCCGAGCAAGGCGCCGACGGCCGCGGGCTGCCCGGTCGACATTTCCTACCCGACCCGGTTCTACACGGACCACAACGGCTGGGTGACCAACGGCGGCCTGTACTTCGGCATCAAGAACCGGAGCAGCAAGAGCTTCAAGAAGGTCTCCTTCACGGTGACCAACAAGAAGAACATCCGCTTCGGCAAGGCGACCCCGCACGGCGGCGGCAAGATCACGCACCGCACGTCGCAGAAGGCCACGGTCTACAAGACGACGCTCAAGGGCAAGAAGAGCCTCGGCTTCAAGGTCCGTACGCACGTGCTCAACCGGCGCTCCTACAAGGTCAGTTTCACCCTGCACGGCCAGGGCCGGACCTGGAACTGCGCGGTGAAGCAGGGCGGCTGGGGAGTCTGATCTCCTGATCCCCACCGGCCACGTGCTTGATCAGCACGCGGTCTGAACCGGCCTCCATGACGGCCTTCGCCTCGGCGCGGGCCAGATGCCCCACGGCCGATTCGGCCAGGGTGCGGACCGCCGGGTGCCATGGGCGCTCCGGCGGTCCGCTCAGGACGAGACGGCGCGAGGTCTGCGGCCGCACGGGCAGCAGCACCAGGTCGTCGGGGAGCAGTGCCCGCGAGACCTCGGACAGCACCGTGACCCCGATCCCGGCCTGCACCATGCTGATGAGGGTGGCCAGGTCCCGTACGCGATGGGTCGGTTCAAAGGGCACTCCCGCGAGGCGGTGGATGGTGCGGACGCGCGCCTCGCACCCGTTGGGCGAGATCAAGAAGTCGTCATCCTCCAGGTCCCGGAGGTCGACGACCGGCTCCCCGGCGAGCGGATGATCGCCGGGCAACAGCGCCCGATAGCCGTCGACGGCGAGCTGGACCCCCGGCCCGGCGGGCGGATCGACGAGTATGGCGGCATCGGCGGTCCCGTCCCGGAGCCACCCCTCCACCTCGCCGCTGTCCCCTTCGAAGACCCGCACGGTGACTCGGGGTTGGTCTTCCGCCCAGTGCCGGAGCAGCCCGGGCACCATGCCCTGGCACACGGTGGGCGTCGCCGCGAGCCGCACCGTTCCGCTCATGGCTCCGCTCGCGTCGGCCGCGACCCGCTCCACGGCCCCGGCCGCCGAGACGGCCATGCGCGCGTGCGGCAGGACCCGCTCCCCCAGGACCGTCGTCCGCACCGGGGCGGCCCGCACGACGAGCGGCCCGGCCAGCTCCCTCTCCAGGGAGGCGACGGCGTGCGACACGGCTGACTGGCTCATGCCCAACTCGACGGCGGCCGCGCTGAATCCGCCCGCGTCGACGACGGCGAGGAAGGCGCGGAGCTGGGGCAGGTTCACGGACATGCGGCGGACTCATACCTCCATGACATGTATGCGTTGGATCAATGGTGCCAGCCGGGGCGAGGCTTGCCGCACGCCGCCCACCAGGGCGGAAACCCACCCGAAGCCGGAGGAGAGCCATGCCGTACTTCCGCGTCACCGTCCCCGATCCCACCCTGCCCTCGGACGTCCGGAGCGCCCTCGCCGAGGGCCTGACGCGCCTCGCGGTCAGCGACCTCAAGAAGTCGAGCGCACGGACCATCGTGCACATCAACCTTGTCGAGGCCGGGAGTTACTACATCGACGGCAAGCCGCTGACCGATGCCCGCGACGCCCATGTGGAGGCCAGCCTCACCGCGGGCACCAACAGCGCGTCGGAGAAGGCCGCGTTCATCGCGAGCGCGAACCGGCTCCTCACCGACCTCTTGGGGCCCCTGTCCCGCTCCGGAGTCGCGCTCCACGAACTGCATCCGGAGAGCTACGGATACGGCGGGGTGACGCAGTTGGACTTCTACCGGCGGGCCTAGGCGCCGACCGCCGGAGGGGGTGGCGAGCCCCCTCCCGGGCCCGGCCCGGTTCTACGGTGCGAGGGTGCGCAGAACGCAGAACTCATTGCCCTCGGGGTCTGCCATGACCACCCAGTTCCGGTCCGCGCCCTGGCCCACATCCGCCTTGGTGGCACCCAGGCCGAGCAACCTGGCCACCTCGTCCTCGGTGCTGCCGTCGATCGGGCTGACGTCGAGGTGCAGCCGGTTCTTCACGGCCTTGCCCTCGGGCACCTGGATGAACAACAGGGTGGGCGGCATCTGGCGGGCCCGGACCTCCTCGACGGTCGGCACCCAGGAGCCGATCTCGACCTTGCCCTCACTCCGTTCGATGACCTTGAAGTCCAGGACCTCGCACCAGAAGTCCGCGAGCCGCTCCGGATCGTGACAGTCAACGGCCAACTCGGTGAACCTACTTGTCATGACTCTCCCAGGTAGTACGGACGGGGCTCAGGGTACGGCTCCCGTCCGATCTGTCTGCGGGTCGCGGTGTCGGAGGGCAGTTCGGCGAAGCGGGCGCGGTACTCGGCGGCGAAGCGGCCGAGGTGTGAGACGCCCCATCGGTAGGCGACCGTGCCGATGGGGTCGGCGGAGGTGAGGATGTCCGCGCGGATCCGGTCGAGCCGCAGGGCGCGGACGTAGGACAGGGGCGAGAGGCCGAGCCGGGCGCGGAATGCGGAGCTGAGGGTCCGCGGGCTGCAGCCCGCGGCATCGGCGATCGCGCCGAGGGTGATGTGCTCGGCGAGGTTCGCCTCGATGAAGGCGAGGGCTGCCCGCAAGGAGCTCGGGTGGCCGGGCCGCGGACCGTCGCGCAACTCATCGGTGTGCGAGTGCGGCTGCGCCAGGAGCAGAGCCGTGGCGAGGGAACGCAACTGGCTGCGCTGCAGCTCCGCGCGCTGGAACAGCGGGTCTCCCGAGTCCAGCTGTTCGAGGAGGGAGTGGACCAGGAGTCGCACCGCCCGGCCCTTGGGCCTGGCCAGATCGAGGGCGAAATCGAAGCGCACCGTGGACACCGGCGGATGCCCCGTCAGCGCCGCGAACTCCTGGTCGATCAGGGCGGCGTCGATCCGCAGGCCCAGGAACCGTGTCCGCCGACCGCGCAGGGGCCGCAGTTCCTGGGTGTCGCCGGGGTTGGCGACACCCGCCGTGGCCTCGTCGAGGGTCGCCCGCAGACCGCCGCACGATGCCGAAATGGCGCCGGAGACACCGATGTTGAGGAAGTAGGAGCCACGGTTGCGGCCGTCGCGGCCTTTATGACCGTTACGACCACTACGGCCGCTACGGCCCTCAGTGGAAGCGACGCGCACATCCAGTGGCGAGGCGAAACAGCCCACCGCGAAGTCGTGGGCGGCGACACCGCGCAGTTCGTGATCGCCGCCGCACAGCTCGTCCAGCGGCGATGTCGCGATCGAGCCGCCGAACAGACGGGTGGCGGCGTTGAGCAGGTCGGCGGGGTTCCGGGATCGGGTGATGAGGTGGTTGCGCAGCGGCGTCGACACGATGACGGGGGTCACCTCCCAAGGGGTTCAGGGCCCGAGAGGCTCATTGTCAGCCATGGCGATCGGGGCGAGGCACGAGTGAGACGGCAATGAGACGGCAGCAAGACGGCAGCGGGGTCCTACGCGGGCTCCGCCATGAGCCGATGGCAGGAATCGACCAGCGCGTACGCCTCATGGTGGCGCTGCGCCTGCTCCAGGCCGACGATCGCCACCGAGGTCTCCACGAGCGTTCGGCACCGCCGGGTGCGCCGGCCGACGAACGCCCGGAGCCCCGCCTCGACGGACGCGTGCCGCCCGAGTTCCCGGGCCAGTACGAGCCCGTCCTCGACGGCCAGGGCAGCCCCACTGGCCATCTGCGGTGCGGGCGCGTGCGCGGCGTCACCGATGACCACGGCGTTGCCCCGGTTCCAGGCGCCGTCCACGAGCGCAGTGAGCACCGGGCGGCGCACCACCGACTTCGACGCCGACTCGGACTCCGACTCGGACTCGGACTCGGTCACCAGGGAGCGGATCTCCTTCCCCCGCCCGGGGAAGGCCCCCAGCAACTGCCTCAGGCGCGGCGCGAGTTCGGCATCAGGCAGGACGCCCCGCTCGGCCCCGTTCTCCGTCAGGAACACGTATGCCTGCCTGTCCGAGAGCGGCACGAGCCCGGCCGTGTCGGTCTTCCCCGCGAACTGGTGCACCCCCGTGGCCCACCGCGGGCGGGGCACCAACGCCCGCCAGACCATCTGCCCATGAAAGCCGGGTGAGGTCTCAAGTCCCAGCAGGTCCCGCACCGACGAGCGGATCCCGTCCGCGCCCACCAGCAGCGCGACCTCCCGGACCGTCCCGTCCGACCACCGCACCCGGACCAGCTCCCCCTCCTGGTCCACAGCGGTCATGGTCACTCCATGGCGCACGGACACCCCGCACCGCTCCGCTTCCGCGTACAGGATGCGGTGCAGTACGGGGCGTGCGATGCCGGCCATCGCCGGCCGCCGCGCACCGATCAGGCGCGGCAACCGGACCACGCCCGCGGGTTCGCCGTGCACGTCCACATGCGTGATCGTGCTCATGCCGTACCCCTCGGCCAGACACGCGTCCGCGAGCCCCAGCTCGTCCAGCGCGCGCAGCGAGGGACCGGTCAGGCACAGCCCCCATCCAGAAGTCGCCTCCGCCGGACCGGCCTCGGCGATCTCGGCGACCTCGACCTGCCATCCACCGCGCGCCAACGCAGTGGCCGCTGTCAGACCGGCCACGCCCGCACCCACGATCACGGCTGTCCGCTCACCGCGACAGCTGTCCATGTACGCCTCCAAAGCACCGATTTCTTCGGAACCGTAGGACGCCTCTGCGCTCCGCCCTATCCGAATCGAGCGGCGGTCATCCGCTGTCGGCAAGCGTTCGTCCGCGTCGGTAAATGCCTCGACACCGGTCGCCCCGATCGGCGACGCTTCGCGCGATGACCAGAATCGACGACACTCCGCCCGCGTGGGACGAGCGCACCCAGCTCACCACGTTCCTCGACTACGCACGTGACACCGCCCGCGCCAAGTGCGACGGCATCTCCGAGGAGAACGCCCGCAAGGCGCTCCTGCCGGGTTCACCGCTGATGACCGTGAGCGGGCTGATCAACCATCTCCGCTGGGTCGAGTACTACTGGTTCCAGGTGGTCTTCCTCGGCGAGGAGGACCAGGGCCCCTGGACCGAGGAGGACCCCGATCGCGAGATGCGTATCGCCGTCGACTTCCCGCTCCCCCAGCTGCTCGACGAGTACGCCGAGCAGAGCGCCCGCTACCGCGAACTGGCCGCCGGGCGCGGCCTGGACGACCGGGCCGAGCGCGCCGTCCGCGGCAGCCTCCACGTCGACCTGCGCTGGATCCTCCTCCACCTCACCGAGGAGACGGCCCGCCACAACGGCCACCTGGACATCCTGCGCGAGATGCTCGACGGCACGACCGGGGGCTAGGGCCGCTGGACAAGGGGTGGGCCCCCGGGGATGCCGGGGGCCCTGGTGCGTGCCGCGGATACGGGTCGGCGTCAGCAGTACGGGATGCCCGGGACGGGCTCGTCGTTGTTGCCGCCGGAGATGAAGATGTCGGAGATCCAGCTGCCGTTGTCGAGCTGCGCCCACCAGTAGTTGTAGTACTCGCCGTAGGAGACGCTGCCGCCCGGCGCCTGGCAGACGGCCTCGACGGTGCCGGGGCCGACCTGGCCGGTGACGGGTGAGGTGGTGTAGGGGTCGGCGTGGGTGTTGACGTCGCTGGCCCAGACGTTCACGGGCACGCGGACCTGGGTGGGTGTCGCCGCGGTGGCGGCTGGGGCGAGGCTGACGGTGAGGAGTGCGGCGCCGGCCACGAGGGCGGCCCTGCGAACCAGAGGCAAGCGGGTCATGTGGTTCCTTCCCTGGTCGGGGGCTGCACCGAATGCGGTACGTCATGACGTCATGTCGGTACGTACGTCGGTACGGAGTCCAAGGTCCTCTTGTCCCGAACCCTCTGACCAGGGCGTTTTCGGCCGTGGCGCATGCAAGCGGAATATTCACCGGTGTGGGGGACGCGTCGAACGCACACCGCCGTCGCCTTTGCGCCATGCGCAACGGTGCAGGTGGCACGCGTCATCGGGTTCCGCTGGGCACCACGCAGTTCTGCGGCTGCGGCGTCCTGTTCGGCCAGCCGATCTTGCGGAATTGCACCTTCTTCGTACGGGGGTTCAGGGTGACCACGGCCACCGGCTTGTCGTAGGGGTTGCCGCTGTTGGTGAGGCAGATCCAGCCGCTGGTGCCGCTCACCCGGTTCGTGGACTCCAGGCGGGGCCACTGCGCGGCGACCCGCTCCAGTGTCGGCACACTCCCCTTCTTCGCCTGGCTGTTGGCCAGCCACACGGCGTGGGAGATGGTCAGCACGCCGTCGTGGACCAACATCGTGCGCGAGTCGTCGAGTTCGACGTCGCCGATGTCACCCGCGCCCTGCCGCTTGATGAGGGCGTCGAGCTTCGCCAGCTGGTCGCGTGGCTGGGTGAGAACGGGCGGGTCCTCCTTGCCCGCGTTCCTCTTGTCCTTCCTCCACGTCTTGAGCTCGGCCCGCCAGGCATCCGGGTGCGCGGGCGCCGCGTACTCCACGGTGACCTCGGGCTCCTTTCCATCGCCACCCAGCCGCTTCCAGTCCGCGTCGCTCATGTACCGGTCGAGGGTGGCGGCCCCGGATCCGCTGACGATCGTGAACTTCCGGCCGTGGCAGTCCTGATCCGCGAGCTTGAGGGCGAACAGGCGCAGATGCACGGGGCGTCCGGCGAAGTAGATGACCTTCGCGTCCGACAGGCAGATGTTCTGACCGATCGTGTTGAAGTCCGTGCCCGTATTGCCGATCTCGTTGATCCCCGGCGAGTCGAACGGCTGGTCCTTCGGTCCGGGCGGGCCCTTCTCCTTGCGGCTGAACGCCTTGGCCAGTGAGGCGTTGTAGATGTCGTTCGGGCGCGTGTCCTTGACCAGGACCGTGTCCCGGTCGTTCAGCCCGAGGCGCGAGGCGGCGAGGGCATCGGCCTGGCTCTGATTGGTGGGGATGATACGGGCGAGCGTCTTGTAACGGGGCTTTCCCGTCTCGGAGTTGGCGAGTTCGTCGGCGCTGGCGCGGCTGATGAGGACAGGGATGCCCAGTTCGTTGGTGAGTCGGTCGACTGCCTCCTTGGTGCTGGCGAGGCTCAAGTTGAAGCCGGTGACAGCGCGGAGGTTGTCCTCGGGCGAGTCCGCCATCTCCTTCAGCCGGTCGACGACCTTCCCCTGCTGGCCGTAGTCCGCGCCGGGGTTGGCGAGGACGAGTCGCATGAGGGGCGAGTTCTCCTCGCGATTGGCCTGGTACTGCGCCAGGTAGGCGCCCTGCACCTCGCTGCGGAGCTGCGCCCGGTCCGCGCCGGACTTCGGTTCCAGGGGCAGCATCATCGCCACCGTCACATGCGGCTTCTTGGCGATCCGCCGGTTCTCCCTGTCGATCGCGGCGGTCACCTTCGCTATCTCGCGGGTCCCGAAGTCGTATCCGGAGCCGTTGACCCCGATGCACTCCCCGTCGCTCTTGTCGACCCCGGCGGCACAGTGATCGGGTTCGTTGACCCAGTCCGGGATGTAGACGAGGCTGAGCACGACCGCGGCCACGACGGCGAGGACCGTCACGGACTTCCTCAACAGGGTGGCCCCGCACGTCCGGTAGAGCCAGTCCACCGCCTTGCCCCAGGCCGACTCGCCCCGTCGCTCCGCCATCACCGCACCTTCCTGCCGATGTGCCGCGTACACGCACACGGCATGAGTGGCTGCCTGTTCTCGATCGACTCGCCCCACCTGCGGGCCGTGTCCGTCAGCGTGGCCGCCGCCCGGGGCGCCTCGGTGCACAGGTCGTCGAGGACGTCCTTCAGCGCTCCGGCCACCGCGTCGTCGATCGGCCTGGTCCGGTCCTCGCAGAGCCACAGGGCGTGCAGCAGCCGGTCCACCCGCCAGCGCAGCGTGCCGCCCTCCACCGGCACCTCCCCCAGGGCCCGGAGGCGCCGGTCGTCGGGCCTGCCGAGGAGCGGTGCCTGGGCGATGGACAGGACGTCCTCGCACCACCGTCCCGGGGCGGTCGTGGCGAAGGTCGCGGTCAGCCGGTCGACCACCGACTCGGCTCCCTGGACGGCGAGTTGGTGGTTGAGACGGTGGGCGCCCACCGTGCCGAACACCTCGTCGGGATGGCCGTCGCGCAGCAGCAGGTAGTGGTTGTGGAGACGCTCGTGGTCGAGGGCCCACTCCGCGCCGCCCGGCCGCATCCGGTAGAGGCGCTGGCGCAACAGCGTGCGCAGGCCGAGGTCGCCGATGAAGTGGCGGGGGCAGTGCGGCCAGCCGCAGTCCTGGAGCAGATCGGCGATCCGGGGTGCGGCGAGCTGTGCGGGCCGCCCCTCCTGGACCCGGCGCATCAGGGCCTGGGCGCACGCCCCGTCGTGCGCGACGGACAGGTGCGTGAGCAGGTCGAGCCAGCCGTCGCGGTGCTGCGGCGGCAGCTCCTCGGGGAGTTCGCGCAGGATGAGTTCGTCGAGGAGCACCTCGCTGACCGGGTGCGGGGCGTCGTCGTCGGTGCGCACGGTGCCGTCGAGCAGGGCCGGGGTGCCGCGGTCGCCGAGCGGCCGGTACGAGGCGGTCGCCTCGCTCAGACGGGTCACGAAGAGCGGTCGGCCGCCGCTGAGCCGGTGGATGCCGAAGTCGATCTGCTGCCAGGAGGCCGGGGTGTGGGTGCCGGAGCGCTGGTGGCGCAGCCGGGTCGCCGCCTCCTTCTGCTGCCCCCGGGTCAGGACGGGCATGCGCAGCAGCAGGGCGCCGCGGGCCGGTGGTGCGAGCTCGGGATCCTGGGCCGGGGGGCGCCGCCACGTGGGGAGGGCGCCGTCGGACGGGGACCAGGTGGTGGGCGGGTCCTCGTCCGGGTCTCGGTCGCGGCCCAGGAGCCGCCCGCCGCCCTCGTGGCGGGCCGTGGCGAGGACGACGACGCGGTCGTGGTGTCCGGCCTCGCGGTCGGCGAGCACCGGCCGCAGCAGCCCGCGCCCCAGGGCGTTGTCCGCGTGGTCGAGCAGCACGGCGGGCCGCCCCGCGCGCACGAACCGCCCGACGCCCCGGAACTCGGCCTCGATGTCCTGCCGCAACGCCCGGAAGAGAAAGCCCTCCGCGGTCCGCCGGGCGACGCCGCCCTGCTGGAAGTCGGAGACCAGCGCGTGCAGCCCGAGCCCGGGCATGCCGGCCGCGCCGGGGTACTCGCCGTAGCACCCGCGCAGGGCGGAGCCGCCCTCGCGGGAGACGCGGGCGAGCAGTTCGTCCACGACGGCGGTGAGCAGCGGAGTGACCAGCGGGTTCACCGCCAGCGCGGCCAGGGCGTTCAGATAGCCGTTGCGGGCCCGGTGGAACACGCCCCGCCAGAACGCCCCCTTCGGTACGAGGGTGTCGTGCCGCCGCACCTCGTCCACGAGGTCGGCCTGGCTGGCCTGTGCGCCGCTCGCCGCGACGGCCGCGAGCCCCGCGTACAGGCGCGGGGTCTCTATTTTGCCGCCGTCGCCCGACCATTTCTGGAGCTGCAGGCCGATTTCCCGGAGGGCCTCGGTGATTTCCGAGCGGGTTTCCACGTGTTCTTCGGACACCTCACCGAAAGGCGGCACCCTGCAGTCCAGGAAGGCCACGGGAACGTAACTCCCGAACTCGCCCCGCACGCATCGCAAGAGGCGCCCTTTACCCATCCCGGGCCCACCCGTGAGCAGCACGACGGGCAGGTCGGGCCCGTACAGCATCGCGTGATTGCGCCCTTTGCGGGTCTTTCCGAGCAGGCTCGGCACCAGTCCGTCGTCGGACAGCAGCTTCTCGAACCCAAGATCGTCTGGCACGGTCCCCCCGAGGCATCACCGATGCGAACCGGCGCGTGATGGGGCGTCACGTTAGTGGAACGCGCAGTGCTTGGGGAGCGAATTCCGAAGCTGAACCGCAACTGGCGGAATTGCGACGGCTGTTACGGCCCCGCCCTCACCCCGCACTCACCCCGCCACCCCACCCGCAAAGCTCAGCGTCCGATACACCGAGACCCCACCCCCGAGCGCCCCTCCCTCACGCACCCCACCCCCGGCCGCCCCGCCCACCAGCCCCGCACACGCCTCCGCCGCCACCGCGGCCCTCCGCGTGTACGCCGGATCGGCGAGGTCGAGGAGGATCCCGAGGGTCGTCCCGCTGTGCCCGACGGCGACGCCGAGGCCGCCCACCTCGCGGCAGATCTCCCGCATCGGCTCCAACGTCCTTTTGTGGCGCAGGCGTTGGTTCATCAGCGCACTGCGCGTCGCGACCCGGCCGACCTCCGCGAGGTCGCGGTGGCGGACCGCGGCGGTGAGCCGGTCGAGGAGGCGGGCGTAGACGTGCCGGTCGGCCGTGGTGAAGGTCTTCGGGACCCGGTTGAACGCGACGGTGTCGACCTCGCCGCCCTCGTCGACGCCCACGACACCCATCGCCGGGAGCGCCCCGAGCACCGAGCGCAGCCGCACCGTGCGGTGGTGGAAGGCGACGATCGCCGAATAGAGGACGCCGTCGGTGGGCTCGATCCGGGACAGGAGCCGCTCGATGCGGGCGGGCGGCAGCGCGACGCCGAGGGCCTGGCCCGTCGCGCGCGCCGTGGCGACGAGGTCCGCCGAGGAGCTGGCGAGGCCCTTCCCCTCGGGGATCACACTGCTGAGGGTGAGGGTTCCGCCCACCCCCCGCCCCGGCGCCAACTCGGCGATCATGCGGGCCAGTTGCAGCGCCTTCGTCTTGCGGGCGGGGCGCACCTCCAGGGCGGTGGAGTCCGGGTCGCGGCGATAGGTGGCCCGCGTCCACCGCGCCACGGGAAGGGTCACCAGGAAGTCGCCGTCCCGCTCGGGCAGCGCCCCCTGGAGCAGCTCCCCGAAGGTGCCGAAGGCGGTGCCCACGCCGACACCCGGGGGCACCGGGCGCGGAGCACGTATGACGGGGGCGGCCCCCTGGGTCAGCTGCACTGAAGTCCACCTCTCGGTCCCTGAACGACTGCGGGTCACCCACCCTACCCGCTCTTGACAATCATTTTCATTTAGTGTGATGCTCGCCCGGCTCCCGGAGGACCGCTCGGCCTCCGGGACCACTCCTGCCACGAACCGCCGAAGCCTGCCGTCACACCTGCCACCCCACCTGCCATCACGTCCTCGACAGGGGCACACCCATGCACACGCACATCGCGGAAGCGGTGAAAGAACCCGATCTCATATCCCTCGAACCCGGCCTGCTCTGCCTCCGGTTCGAGTCGATGAAGATCTACTCGGCCCTGGGGGCCGTCCGCCATCTCCTGGAGACCGGGGCCGTCAGACCCGGCGACACCCTCGTCGACAGCTCCAGCGGGATCTACGCGCAGGCCCTCGCGCTCGCCTGCCATCGCTACGGCATGAAGTGCCACATCGTCGGCTCCACGACCGTGGACCGCACACTCAGGATCCAGCTGGAGATACTCGGCGCCACCCTCGAACAGGTCGCCCCCTCCACCGACCTGCGCCTCGACCAGGAGGCGCGGGTGCGGCGGATCGGCGAGATCCTCCGGGACAACCCCTCGTACCACTGGATGCGGCAGTACCACGACGACATCCACTACTACGGCTACCGCGAGGTCGCCGCCGCGGTCGGCGCCGACGTCCCCGAAGGTCCGCTCACGCTCGTCGGCGGGGTCGGCTCGGGCGCCTCGACCGGGGCCCTCGCCTCCTGGCTGCGCGCGGCTGGACGGGACGTGACGCTCGTCGGCGTACAGCCCTTCGGCAGCGTGACCTTCGGCGCGGAGCACGTGGCCGACCCGGACATGATCATCGCCGGGATCGGCAGCGCCATCCCCTTCCGGAACGTCCGGCACGAGCTGTACGACCGTGTGCACTGGGTCAACTTCGACTGCGCCCTCTCCGGGGCCGTCGCGCTGCTGCGCACCAGCGGCATCTTCGCCGGGCTCTCCGCCGGGGCCGCCCACCTCGGCGCGCTCTGGGAGCGGGCGCGGGACACCGGCGACCGCACCCACGTCTTCATCGCCGCCGACACCGGCCACCGCTACGTCGAGAGCGCCTACGCCCGGCACGCCGAGGCCCCGGACATCGACACCCTCAAGCCGTACGAGATCACCTCCCCCGACGAGCTGCGGCTGCCCTGGTCCACCGGCGCCTGGCCCCTCGACAACAACTCGTGATGAACCGTCATATACCTGTGAAAGACGACCACATGACCCACCCCACCACCACTCCGCGCACCGTCGCCGAACTCACCGACGCCGTCCTCGCGGGCGCGCACGGAACCGACCCCGCCGGGCTCTCCGTCACCAGCGCGTTCTGGCTGTACCACACCACCCGGCTCGCCGGCGGTGGCGTCACGTACCACAACCACTATCTGCTCCTGCGGGTCGGCGACTCCTTCGGCGCCTGCTCCTTCGAGGCCGGTGAACTCGCCCCGGACTTCTGCGAGAACGCCTCCGGGCACTCCCTCGACAAGCTGCTGCGCGCCGAGTCGGCGCCCGTCCGCGTCGCCGCCCTCGACGCGTACCTCGCCCACCAGCGCCCGCACCGCGCCGCCCCGGACGCCGAGGCGGTCACCCTGCCCGTCGGCACCCCCGAAGTCCGCGCCGCCGCACGCGACGCCGCCATCGCCGGGCTCCTCGACCTCGCCCCCGGCGCCCGCGTCGCCCTCATCGGCGTGGTCAACCCGCTGGTCGCGGCCATCCGCGAGCGGGGCGGCGTCTGTCTGCCCTGCGACCTCAACCTGCGCACCACCCAGTGGGGCGAGCCGATCACCGACGACATGACGGAGGTCCTCGCGCACGCCGACGCCGTGGTCGCCACCGGCATGACCCTCAGCAACGGCACCTTCGATCTCATCCTGGAGCACTGCCGCGAACGGGCCGTCCCCCTCGTCGTGTACGCGCAGAGCGGCGCCGCCGTCGCCCGCGCCTTCCTCGCCTCGGGCGTCACCGGACTGTCCGCAGAGCCCTTCCCCTTCTCGCAGTTCAGCGCGGATGAGACAGCCCTGTACCGCTACCGGGCGGACGGGGCCGCCGCGTGAGCGTCGACGCCAGGAACTCACAGCCGCAGACCGCGACACAGGAGGAGGCGCTGCCGGGTGACCTGCGGATGGCGCGCGCCCTGTGGCCCGTCCTGCTCGCCTCGGCGGTCGGGCTCCTCCCGTTCACCGTCTTCAGCACGTATCTGGTGCCGATCGCCGCGGCCGCGGACAGCGGGGTCGCCTCGATGGGCGGCCTGCGCGGACTCGGCGGCCTGGCCGCCCTGCTGGTGGGCACCGCCTTCGCACCGCTGGTCGACCGGGTGCCCCGCACCTGGGCCGTGGCGGGTTCGCTCGGCGCGCTCGGGGTCTCTGCGGCGCTCGGCGCGAGCGGCGACTTCCTGCTGCTGGCCGTGTTCTGCCTGCTGGTGGGCGCCAGTACGGCCGTGCTCAACCCGGCCCTCACCGCCGCGGCCGCCGACCGCTTCGGCACCGGCAAGGCGGCGGGCCGCGCGGCCACCCTCGTGACCGCCACCCAGTCGATGACGGCGATGCTCGCGGCCCCCGTCATCGCGCTCCCCGCGCTGCTGTGGGGCTGGCAGGGCGACCTCCTCGCAGTCACCGTCCTCTCCCTGCTCCTGGCCGCCGTCCTCGTCGTACGGGACAAGGGCGGAGCCGTACGAGGGAAGGACGGACCGGGAGGAGCGGAAGAGGAAGAGCAAGCGGCAGCGGAGGCGGCACCGGCCGGCCAACGCCTCGGCTATCTCGCCTCGTTCAGAGCGCTGGGACGAGAACGGGGCGTACTGCCGCTGCTCCTCGTCGCCCTCCTGCGCACCGCCGTGTTCATGGGCTACCTCTCCTACCTCGCGGCCTTCTACGAGGAGCGGTTCCGGCTCGACGCCGGGCTCTTCACCCTCGTATGGACGCTGAGCGGCGCCTCGTTCTTCGTCAGCAACCTCCTCACGGGACGCCTCACCAACGCCGCCGGGCCCCGCGTCCCCACCGAACGCCTCCTGCTGCTCGGCCTGTCGGCGGCGCTCGCCTCCGTCGTGGGCTTCTACTTCACGCACTGGCTGCCGCTCGCCCTGCTCCTGACGTCCCTGCACGCCGCGAGCCACGCCGTGGTCGCCGCGTGCGTGGTCAGCCTGCTCGTCCGCCGGTGCGGGCCGGGGCTGCGCGGCTCGGCGCTGAGCCTCAACGCGGCCGGGATGAGCCTCGGCGTGTTCATGGGCGCGGGGCTCGGCGGGGCGGGGCTCGGGCTCGCCGGGTATCCCGGGGTCGCGGTCGTCTTCGGCGCGCTCGTGGTGGTGGCGCTCGGGGCGGCGGGGCTCGTGCTGCGCGCTGCGCGGGCAGAGGACAGCGGAGCGGGGGCGGGGACCGCGTGAGCACCACGACGGCGCCGGCGACCCCGGCCTCAACTGCCGCTTCCCTTACGGGAGTACGAGCCCGCCTCCACTCCCCCACCGCCCTCGCCCTCATCTGCGCCGCCCTCTTCCTGCTCCTGCTCGGCTCCGTCGTCGTCGCCATCGGGCTCGGTGCCGCCGCCGTGCCGCCCGCCGAGACCGCGCGCTTCCTGTGGGCGGCGCTCAGCGGGGGCCGCGTGGCCGCCGACGACATCACGACGTACCAGATCATCTGGCAGATCCGCACGCCCCGGGTGCTGCTCGCGGCCCTCGTCGGGGCCGGGCTCAGCGCGGTCGGCGTCGCGATCCAGGCGATGGTGCGCAACGCCCTCGCCGACCCGTTCGTGCTCGGGGTCTCCTCCGGGGCCTCGGTGGGCGCGGTCGGTGTGACGGTCACGGGCGGGCTCGCCGCGCTCGGGGTGTACGCGGTGTCGGCGGGCGCGTTCGTCGGGGCGCTCGTCGCGTCGTTCCTCGTGTACGCGGCTGCCTCCAGCGGCGGCGTCCTGGCGCCGCTGCGGCTCGTCCTGACGGGGGTCGCGCTGTCGCTCGGCTTCCAGGCCGTGATGAGCGTGATCATCTACTTCGCGCCGGACAGCGAGGCGACCAGCACGGTCCTGTTCTGGACCATGGGCAGCTTCGGGGCGGCCAGTTGGGGCACGCTGCCGGTCGTCGCGGGGGCCGTGCTGCTCGGGCTCGCCGTCCTGTACCGCAGCGGCCGGACCCTGGACGTGCTCGCGCTCGGCGACGAGACGGCGTCCAGCCTGGGCATCCGGCCCGACCGTCACCGCAAGGCGCTGCTCGTCCTCGTCTCGCTGGTCACGGGCGTGCTGGTGGCGGTGAGCGGGGCGATCAGCTTCGTCGGGCTCGTCATGCCGCACCTCGTGCGGATGGTGGTGGGCGCGGGGCACGCCCGGGTGCTGGCCGTCGCGCCGCTGGCGGGAGCGGTGTTCATGGTCTGGGTCGACCTGCTGTCCCGCACCGTGGCGGCGCCCCGCGAGCTGCCGCTCGGCGTGCTCACGGCGCTGGTCGGCGTGCCGGTGTTCCTCGCGCTGATGCGGCGCAAGGGCTATGTGTTCGGGGGCCGTTGACATGGAACTACGCCTCCAGGACCTGAACGTCGTCGTCACCGACGGCAAGGCCCTCGTCCAGGACCTGTCCCTCGACGTGGGCGACGGCGAGGTCGTCGGGCTCGTCGGCCCCAACGGCAGCGGCAAGTCCACCGCGCTGCGCTGCGTGTACCGGGCGCTGCGCCCGACCTCGGGCACCGTCCGGGTCGGCCCCGACGACCTCGCCGCGCTCCCGGCCCGACGCGGCGCCCAGCTCGTCGCCGCGCTGACGCAGGACGGCTCCGTCGGCCTGGACTTCACGGTCGAGGAGGTCGTGGCGCTCGGCCGGGCCCCGCACCTGCGCGGCAACCAGGCACTGAGCGCCCGCGAACGCGCCCTGTGCGAGCGGGCGTTGGAGCGCCTCGACCTGACCCATCTGGCCGGGCGCGGCATCCTCACCCTCTCCGGCGGGGAGCGCCAGCGCGTCCTCCTCGCCCGGGCCCTCGTCCAGGAACCCCGGATCCTCGTCCTCGACGAGCCGACCAACCACCTCGACGTCCGCCACCAGGTGGAGATCCTGTCGTCGCTGCGCGGCGCCGGCCTGACCGTCCTGGTGGTCCTGCACGACCTCAACCTCGCGGCGGCCGCCTGCGACCGGCTCGGCGTGCTCTCCCAGGGGCGCCTGGTCGCCTCCGGCACCCCGGCCGAGGTCCTCACCGAAGACCTCGTCACCGACGTGTTCGGGGTCCGGGCGACGGTCGTCGAACACCCCCTGACGGGCGACCCCCAACTCCTGTACGCGCTCACCCCCACCCCCCACTGACCACCCTCCGAAAGGCCCGACTCCCCATGCCCCGCACCAGATCACTCACCCTCACCGCCACCGCAGCAGCTGCCGCCCTCCTCCTCAGCGGCTGCGGCGCCGACATCGCCGACGACGGCAAGGGCGCCTCCGCCGACCGGGTCACCGTCAAGCGCTGCGGCGAGCCCGTCCCGTACCGGACGCCGCAGCGCGCGGTGGCCTACGAGGGCGGCAGCGCCGACAAGCTGTTCAGCCTGGGCCTCACCAAGCACGTGCACGGGTATGTGATGCCGCCCGCCAACCCGCCCGTCAGCGAGTCCCCCTGGGCCGCCGAGTACGCCAAGGTGAAGATGCTCAGCGACGATCTGCTCAACAAGGAAGTCGTCGTCGACGCCAAGGCCGACCTGGTCGTCGCGGGCTGGAACTCGGGCTTCAGCGACCAGCGCGGCATCACCCCGAAGATCCTCGACAAGCTGGGCGTGCAGAGCTTCCTGCACACCGAGAGCTGCTTCAACTACCCCAAGTACCCGGAGAAGAGAGCCCCGTTCGACGCTCTCTACACCGACCTGGAGCGGCTCGGCCGGATCTTCCACGTCGAGAAGAAGGCGCAGCAGGTCGTCGACGGGCTGAAGAAGCGCGCGGCCGCCGTGCGGGCGAAGGCGCCCCGGGGCGAGCGGGTGCCCGTCTTCCTGTACGACTCCGGGACGGACCAGCCGTTCACGGCGGGCGCCCAGGTCCCGCCGAACGACATCATCAAGGCGGCGGGCGGCCGCAACATCTTCGACGGCCTCGACGAGCGCTGGACGCAGGTCTCCTGGGAGTCCGTGACCAAGGCCGAGCCCGAGGTGGTCATCATCCTCGACTACGGCGACCAGCCCGCCCAGAAGAAGATCGACTTCCTGAAGAAGTCCCCCCGCACCAGGGAGCTGCCCGCCGTGAAGAAGAACAACTTCTTCGTCCTCGACTACAACGAGGGCATCAGCGGGCCGCGCAACATCGACGGCCTGGAGAAGTTCGGGGCGTATCTGCGCGGCCTGGAGAAGTAGGCCGGTCCCGACACCGCGACGTCACTCCTCCCGCGCCACCACCAGCCACTTCGACGGCAGCTCGATCCGGGTCCCGTCCGCCGTGAACTCCGTGGTGATGAGCGGGATGTCGCCCTCCGCGACGACCGTGAGGCCCGCCGCCCGGACATGGCCGAACAGCGCCGCGTCCGCGACCTCGCCCGGTGCGAGGCCGTGGGCGAAGACCGGTGCCAGTTTGGGCGGCGGGCCGTCGGGCGACTGGGCCAGGCCCATCAGGACGGGCTTGGCCGCCTCGGAGAGTTCGACGACGAGGGCCCGGCCGCGTTCGCCGATGAGGGTCGCGACGGCGTCCGCGAGGGGCTGGCGGCCCGCGGGCTCGCACTGGTGCAGGACGCCGCGCATGTACACGTTCACGTCGCCGAGTTCGGCGTGCAGCTGGTCGACGGCGCCCTTCTCGGAGGCGTCGAGCTGGCGGTACTCGGCCTGGCCCGCCGGGTCGGCGCGGCGCGCGTGGTCGACCGCCGCGCCCGAGAGGTCGGCGCCGAGGACGCGCGGGTAGCGGTCCGCGAGGAACCGCGTCTGGGTGCCGTTCCCGCAGCCCAGGTCGAGGACGGGCAGGCCGATGGCGGCGAGGTGCGGCTCGAGGAGGGCGAGGTGGAGGCCGACGGTGAGGGCGGGCTCCGCGTCCCAGAAGACCGCGCCCTGTTCGTCGGGGGCCTCGCTCCAGAAGCCCTCCCATGCCTCCCGGTACCGACGCGTGACGCTCATGACCAGCTCCCCAGGGTGCGACGGCCGCCTCCGTAGGGCGACGACGTGATCGGTGTACCGCTCCTGGGGTGTCGTGGACAAGCCACCGGCACAATCCTTCACGCCGCATTCGACGCGCGTGCCTCCGGCGTACGCCCCTGAGGGTGTCTTCGGATGCCACGCCCTCTGCGCGCCATGTCGCCCACGGGCGGCGCTACTTGTGCGGCAGGGCCAGTTCGAACCAGACCGTCTTGCCGGTGCTGGTGCGGCTCGTGCCCCACTCCTTCGCGATGCCGCTGACGACGCTCAGGCCGCGCCCCGACACATCGCCGGGGCCCGCGCTCGTGAGCGTGGGCAGCGTGTGGTCGGCGTCCGCCACCTCGCAGGTGAGGGTCGCGGCGCGGACCAGGCGCAGCTCGACGCCGTCCGAGCCGCTGTGCCGTACGGCGTTGGTGACCAGCTCGCTGACGAGGAGCTCGGCGGAGTCCGCGAGGGCGTCCAGGTGCCAGGACGCGAGGCGCTCGCGGACCAGTTCGCGGGCCCGGCTGACCTCGCTGGGGTCGGCGGCGAGGCGCCAGTGCGCGACGTCCTCGGCGGCGACGCCGCTGAGGCGGGCCATCAGGAGCGCCACGTCGTCCTTGCGGCCGCCACGCGTGTTGAGGGCCCGGATGATGGTGTCGCAGGCGTCGTCCATGGAGGCCGCCGGGTGGGCGGCGGACTCGACGAGCGTCGCGAGGCCCACGGCGATGTCCTCGCCGCGCACCTCGACCAGTCCGTCCGTGCACATCAGCAGGCGGTCGCCGGGCGCCACCCGCAGCCGTACCTCTTCGAAGGGCACGCCGCCGACGCCGATGGGCGCGCCGGTCGGCAGGTCCAGGAGCTCGCTGCGGCCGTCCTCGGCGCGGACCAGGACGGGCGGGATGTGGCCCGCGTTGGCGAGGTGCAGCTCGCCCGCGATGGGGTCGTAGACCACGTACAGACAGGTGGCCAGGTAGTGCTCGCCGAGGCGCTGGGCGAGGTCGTCGAGGTTGCGCAGGAGCTGCGCGGGCGGCAGGTCGAGGGCGGCCATGGTCTGGACGGCGGTGCGCAACTGGCCCATCATCGCGGCCGAGTTGAGGCCGTGGCCCATCACGTCGCCGACGACGAGGGCGGTGCGGGAGCCGGGCAGCTTCACCGAGTCGAACCAGTCGCCGCCGACCCGGCCGAGGAGGGTGCCCGGCAGATAGCGGGTGGCGATCTCGCAGCCGGGCATCCGCGGCTCGATGTGCGGCAGCATGCTGTCCTGGAGGGTGTCGGCGACGCTCTCCTGGTACGTGTACATGCGGGCGTTGTCGAGGACGAGGCCCGCGCGGGCGGCGAGTTCGGCGCCGGTGACGCGGTCCATGTCGTTGAAGACGGGCCGCTCCTGGTGGCGGAGCAGGATCATGAAGCCGAGGACGACGTTCCGTGCCTTGAGCGGGACGACCAGCATGGAGCGGTTGGTGATGAGGGGGCGGATGTCGCGCTTCTCGAACTGCGCGGCAATGGCGTTGCCCATCTCCTCGGAGATGCGCGGCACCAGTACCGGCTCGCCCGAGGTCATGCACTGGAAGAACGGCGTGTGCGCGGGGAACGGCATGGACTCGCCGACGGGCACCACGTCGTCCCAGCGGCCCGGTTCGTCCGTGTGCTCCACGGCGACGCGGTGCCACATCGTCGTCTCGTCGGGCGCGCCTTCGGGGAAGCCCTCGCCCGCGACGACCTGTTCGCGCAGATAGGTGCCCGCGACATCGGTGAAGCGCGGCACGACGGCCCTGCTGACCTCGACGATGGTGCGGGACAGGTCGAGGGAGGAGCCGATGCGCCCGCTGACCTCGTTGAGGAACTCCAGGTGCTCGCGCACCGCCGCGTATTCGAGGTCCTCGCCCTCGTCGTCGGCGGCCTGCGGGGCGGGTGCCCGGCCCTCGGCGGCGGCTCGCGCCGCCCTCTCTCTGCGCTCCTTGCGCTCCACTCGGCGGGGCACGCCCCAGTCCGGGGTGACCGGGACCCGGTCGTGCTTGCTGAACTCCAGTACGGGATAGCCCAGTTCGAGAATCTGGGCCACGATGCGGGCGCTCTCGCCGACGCTCATGCTCGGCAGGATCTCCGGGAGCCGGTCGGCCAGCTCGTCGGCGCCGGGGAAGTCCGTGTGCAGGGCGAAGCCGGGGGCGAGCCGCTCGGTGCTCGCCTCGCTGTCGTACCCGTCGCCGTCTCCGTCGCCGGGGCCCAGGGCGGTGGCGTCCGCGGCGAGCACCAGGAGGCGTTCGGGGCCGGGTCCCACCAGGGGGTAGGCCCACCACAGGACGTCGATGCGGTGGTCCTCGCCAAAGGCGTGGAGGTGGGCGCGGCCCGCGGCCGGGTAGGAGATGTGGCCGTCCAGCGAGGTCTCCAGGTCGGGGCCCAGACCGTCGTACGCCCCGTAGGGCGCGCCGCTCTCGGGGAGGGCGCCGGAGACGGGCAGGAGGTCGCTCGCGGCACGGCCGACGGCGTCCTCCTTCGCGTACCCGAAGAGGCGGCGCGCGCCGGTGCTCCAGTGGGAGACCAGGCCGCTCGTGTCGACGACGATCACGGCCAGGGGCACGCGCCCCGAGACCGCGCTCCGCGCCGCCGGTCCCCCCGGGGTGCCACGCTCCATGGCCACGGCTCCTTCCCTTGGCGCCGCATGATCTGTGTCTCCCCAACCACCGTACGGCCGGGGCAGGTTGATGTGCGCCTCAATGCGGGAAATTCCCTCGGGCCGGAGCCTCCGGCGCATCCGGCCCTCGGGAAGGGAGTACTCTCCGTCCTCCAGATGACGGACGGACGGCGGAACGGACGGCGGACCTGTCAGTCCTCGCGGTCCTCGCGGCCGAGAACGCTCGGTCCTCGCAGCCGAGAACGTCAGTCCTCGTGGCCGAGTTGGAGGTCGCGCTCGGTGCGCCCGCCACCCGCCACCTGGAGGACGGTCGCGACCGGCGGGTAGCCCGCCGCGATGACCGTGTACTCGCCGGAGGAGAGGTCGACGAACCGGAACGTTCCGTCGGCGCCGGTGGTGAGGGTGTCCACGACGTTGCCCGCCGCGTCGAGGAGCGTCACGCGCGCATCCTCCACGGGGCGGCCGCCGCCGGCCCGTACGGTGCCGCGCAGTACCGCGCCGCCCGCGAGCTCGACGTCCTGGCGGGTCTCGCGGGCCGCCTGCACGGAGACGGGCAGGGCGGCGGGCCGGAAGGCCGGGGCGCTGGCCGCCAGGGTGTACTCGCCGGCCACCAACTCCGTGATGACATAGCCCCCTTCGCGCCCGCTGCGGGTGGTGGCGACGACCTCGCCGCGCACGTCGGTGAGGGTCACCGCGGCGTCCCTGACGGGCGTGCCGTCGGCGGTGACCACGGTCCCGGCGAGGCGCCCGGCGCCGCCGAGGACCACGTCGAGTTCGACGGGGCGCTCGCCGACGGTGACGGTGACGGCCTGGGGCTGGTGGCCCCCGGCGGCGGCGATCAGCACGAACGACCCCGAGCCCGGCGTGGACAGGGCGTACCGGCCGTCCTCGCCGCTCGCGCCGCGCCCGATCTGCTGGCCCGCGACGTCGATGAGGGTGAGGGCGGCGCGGGGCACCACGGTGCCGTCGGGGTGCTGCACCGTTCCGCAGACGGGCACTCCGGAGGTGTAACCGGTGGTGCGGGCCTGGGGGATGGCTGCGGGCTCGGCGGCCGGGGCGTTGTGGGACACCAGTGGTTTCTCCTTGAGGAAAAAGGCGATCAGCATGCCGAGGACGAGCACCGGCACCAGGTACAGGAAGATCCGCGGCATCGCGTCGGCGTACGCCTGGATGTAGCCCTCGCGCAGCGGGGCGGGCAGGTGGTGGACCAGCTGCGGGGTGATGGACTCGGCGTCGGGCAGGTCGGCACCGGCCGGGAGGCGGTCGCTCAGCGCGTCGGCGAGCCGGTTCGCGAAGAGCGTGCCGAAGATCGCGGCGCCGACGCTGCCGCCGATCTGCCGGAAGTAGTTGTTGGCGCTGGTGGCGGTGCCGAGGTCGGAGCCGCGCACGGAGTTCTGCACGGCGAGCACGAGGACCGGCATGACGAGGCCGATGCCCGCGCCGAGCACGGCCATCCAGATGCTGTACTGCAGCCGGGGCGTGTCGGCTTCGAGGCGCGAGAGCAGCCACATGCCGGCCACGGAGAGGGCGCCGCCGAGGACCGGGTAGATCTTGTAGCGGCCGGTGTGGCTGATGAGCTGGCCGCCGATGATGGAGGCGCCGACGATGCCGCCCATCATGGGCAGCATGAGGAGGCCGGACTCGGTGGCGGTGGCGCCGTCGACCATCTGCAGGAAGGTCGGCAGATAGCTGGCCGCGCCGAAGAGGGCGACGCCGATGACCATGCCCACGAGACCGGTGATGTTGAAGACCGAGTCGCGGAACAGGCGCAGCGGGATGAGGGGTTCGGCGGCGAAGTGCTCGGCGACGAGGAAGAGCACGGCGGCGAGGGCGGCTCCGCCCGCGAGCCCCAGGATGACCCGGTCGCCCCACGCGTACTCGGTCCCGCCCCAACTGGTCAGCAGCACCAGGCAGGTGGAGGCGGCGGCGAGCAGCAGGGCGCCAAGGACGTCGAGCCGGGCCTTCACGTCGGGCTTGGGCAGCTTGAGGACGACGGTGACGACGGCGAGGGTGACCAGGCCGAAGGGGACGTTGAAGTAGAAGCACCAGCGCCAGGTGACGTGGTCGGTGAAGAACCCGCCGAGCAGCGGTCCGGCCACCGAGGCGAGGCCGAACGCGGCGCCGATCATGCCCATGTAGCGGCCGCGCTCGCGGGGCGGGACGATGTCCGCGATGATCGCCTGCACGCCGATCATGAGCCCGCCCGCGCCGATGCCCTGGATGGCGCGGAAGGCGATCAGCTGGTCCATGGTCCGCGACCAACCGGCCAGCGCGGAGCCGATGATGAAGATGACGATCGCGAACTGGAAGACGCCCTTGCGCCCGAAGAGGTCGCCGAGCTTCCCGTAGATGGGCAGTCCGACGGTCGAGGTGAGCAGATAGGCGGTGATCGCCCAGGACATCTTGTCCAGGCCGTGCAGCTCACCGACGATCTTCGGGAGCGCGGTGGCGACGATCATCTGCTCCAGGGCTGCCAGGAGCAGGGCGAGCATGAGCCCGACGAAGACCATGCGCACGCGGCTCGGGCTGAGCCCGTGGGCCGGGGGCGCGGCTGCTCCGGCTCCGGATGCGACCCCGGATTCGACTCCGGATTCGACTCCGGATGCGACTCCGGATTCGACTCCGGCCCCGGCTTCGGCTTCGGCTTCGGCTTCGGCCGCTGCGTCGGCAGGGGCCGGGCGCCGCGACTCCCGCTCGGGCTCCCGCCCGGCTCCCCCGGCCTCCTCGGTGGCCAACTCCTGGGCCATCAGCGTCGTCCCGCCCACGTCCTGCTCCCCTCGTCGCGCCTGCGCCGCCCATTTCTCGCATTACGCGACAACTACGAGCAAGCGCGACGAGTCGCCCTTGTGCCGGGCCCGGCGGACGTATCCGCCGGTAGGAGCCCTACGGCGTACAACGGCGCCGTGGCGAAAACCACTCGAAACGGTGAGAGTGACAACAACCCCGATGGGTGAAGCGGGAGTTGAGGCTACTTCTCGACCTCGGCCGCGAGCTTGGCGAGCACGGCGTCGTAGATCCGGCCGAGGCCCTTGGGCGCGAAGGTCTTCTCGAAGAAGCCGCCGATGCCGCCCGCACCGTTCCAGACGGTGGAGACGACGACGCGGGACCGGCCCTCGCCGCCGGGGGTGACCGTCCAGGTCGTGACCATCGAGGAGTTGCGGTCCTTCTCGACCAGCTCGCCGTCGGTCGGCTCGGTCACGTCGAGCAGGCAGTCCCGGATGCGCTTGCTGGTGGCCTGGAGCTTCCAGTGGACGACGGTGCCCTCGCCGTCGCCGCCCTCGCGCACCTCGTACTCGCTGAAGTGCTCCGGCAGCAGCTTCGCGCGCGTGCCGCTGTAGTCCGCGAGCGCGTCGAACACGTCGTCCGGCTGCGCCGCGATTGTCCGCTCGGTGACCGCCTCGACCTGCGCCATGGCACTTCCTCCACTTGTTCTTCCAGGGGTGAGCAGTCAGCCAATCACCCTCCGTGCCGGGCTCCCAAATCGGGGTCGTACGGCGCCGCGTCCGGGCGGTCGGGGGCGGGCGCGCTCAGGCGTGGGCGAGGTTGCCGATGATCAGGCCGAGGGCGAAGTCGAACCGGTCGTGCCCCGACCCCGCGGTCAACTCCCCTGCGTGCTGCCTGATCTGCGGGAACCGGTCGGACGGGAGCGCCTCGAACCGGCCGACCAGGTCGTCGCGGCTCAGCACCCAGTCGTCGCCCTCCCGCCGCTGCCGCTGCACGAGCAGGGAGCGCTCCAGGGCGTAGGCGCCCACGTAGAGGGAGAGGGTGTCGATCGCCCACGCGGCCGTCCGCGGTGCGATGCCGCCGGACAGGAGGATGGCGAGCAGCCCCTCGTTCACGCGGAGGGTGTCGAGGTTGGTGGGCATCATGGCGAGCGCGGCGCGGAAGACGCCCGGGTACTTCAGGTACTGGTCGCGCAGTTGGGCGCAGACGTCGCGGATCTGGTCCTGCCAGGCGTCCGGGTCGGGCTCGGGCAGCACGATCTGGGCGCAGAGGCGGCCGATGAGCAGGCCGTCGATGTCGTCCTTGTTGACGATGTGCGCGTACAGCGAGGACGGACCGGTGCCGAGGACGGCCTGTCCCTCGCCGTCGTCGGGCTGCTCGGCCTGTGGTGGTCCACCGCGCACTGGACCACGGGCCTCACCGTGTGGCAGCTCACCCCCTCGCTGTTCCTGACCGGCTTCGGCTCGGGCCTGATGTCCGTGCCGCTCTTCGACTTCATCCTCGGCGACGCCGGCACCGAGGAGGTGGGCACCGGCGCGGGCATGCTCAACGCCGTGCAGCAGTTCGCCGGAGCCATCGGCGTCGCCGCCCTCGGCACCGTCTTCTTCGCCCGCGTCGCCCACGCGAGCACACACGCCTGCTTCAGCGCCGCGGAGCTGGTCTTCGCCCTCTGCGCCGGCCTCTACCTCCTCACCCTCCTCCCTCCTCGTCGGCCTGCTGCCGATCCACTCCCAGCAGGCGCACTGACCAGCGCCCGGCGCCTCTCCGCACGATCAAGGGAACACATGTTCTATTGTGTGGCCAGTGCTACCGAGGAGGTGCCATGCGCTGGGAGAATCTCGCCGACCGACCGACGTCACCGGCCCGCACGGACGCCGCGCTGTTCGGCGCGGACGCCGTCACCACCCGGACCTTCGACACCCCCGAGTTCCGCGGGGTCACCTTCCACGAGGTCCGGGCCAGGTCGATCGTGAACCGTGTGCCCGGGGCGTCCCGGATGCCCTTCGAGTGGACGGTCAACCCCTACCGCGGCTGCACACACGCGTGTGTCTACTGCTTCGCGCGCAAGACGCACAGCTATCTGGACCTGGACACCGGGCTCGGCTTCGACAGCCAGATCGTCGTGAAGGTCAACGCGGTCGAGCTGCTCCGCCGCCAGCTGGCCTCGCGCCGCTGGCACGGCGACCACATCGCGATGGGCACGAACGTCGACTGCTATCAGAGGGCCGAGGGCAGGTACGGGCTGATGCCCGGGATCATCGCGGCGCTGCGCGACCACGCGAACCCCTTCTCGATCCTCACCAAGGGCACGCTGATCCTGCGCGACCTGGACCTGCTGCGCCAGGCCGCCGAGGTCACGGACGTCGGCATCTCCGTCTCCGTGGGCTTCACCGACGAGCGCCTCTGGCGCACCGTCGAGCCGGGCACGCCCGCCCCCGAACGCCGTCTGGACGTCGTCCGCACCCTCACCGACCGCGGCATCGGCTGCGGCGTCCTCATGGCCCCCGTCATCCCCTTCCTCGGCGACCACCCCGACCAACTCCGGGCCACGGTCCGCGCGATCGCCGCGTCCGGCGCGACCTCGGTCACGCCCCTGGTCCTGCACCTGCGCCCCGGCGCCCGCGAGTGGTTCATGGGCTGGCTCGGCCACCACCACCCGCACCTGGTGCGCCGTTACGAGCGCCTGTACGCGGACGGCGCCTACGCCCCCAAGTGGTACCAGCGCCGCATCACCCGCCATGTGCACGAACTGGCCCAGGAGTTCGGGATCGGGCCGACGCGGGCCGGGGCGGCGCGCCGGATCCCCGTACGGGCGGAGCCGGCGCCCCTGGTGTCGGACGAGCCGACCCAGCTGACATTGCTCTGAGGGCCTCACCGCCCGCGCAGCTCACCGAACCAGCGCGCGATCGCCGACGTCGCCGCGACGTTCGACCCCAGGTGGCGGGACCCGTGGTGGTCGACGGGCCCGAGGTCGACGACCGGGGCGTGCACGCCGTTCCTGAGCAGAGCGCCCTGGCAGTGCGCCGTGTTGGCGGTGTCGGCCTGTTCGTCCCCGCCCGCCATGTAGAGGCGGACCGGGGCGCGCGGGGTCCAGTCGGTGCAGACGGCGTCGGTTGTCCGCAGCGCCGCCGCCAGCGGTCCCCGCGGCTGCGCGAGCAGCTCCCGGCCGTGCGCGGTCAGCAGCTCGTCGACCGTGCCCGGGGTGCCCTCCATCAGCTGCTTCCCCGTGTGCGCGCCGTCGAAGAGCGCCTCGATCCGCTGGTCGTACGGGGCCCGGAAGACCTCGCCCGGGCTGTCGTACAGGTGGTGGAGCCGTTGGAACGCCACCAGGGTGTAAGCCGCGTACAGCACACTGGACTTGGGCTCCAGCGTGCCCTTGAAGAGGGCGGGCAGCTCCGTTCCGCCGAAGTCGTACGCGCCGCTGACCGGCGCCAGCGCGCCCAGCCTGAACCAGCGGTCCGCGCCCGCCTGAAGAGCCCGGCCGAGCCCCAGTGCCGCCGAGGCGCCCTGCGAGAAGCCGGTGGCCATGACGTTCCGCTCCAGCACATGTCCGGTGCGCGGCGCGAAGGCGCGGGCCGCGCGCAGCATGTCCAGGGACGCCGTGGTCTCGGAGCCGACGTCCATCCAGGGGTGCAACCCCGGCCCCTTGCCCATGCCCAGATAGTCGGGCGCGACGCCCGCGGCGCCCGCCGACGCGTGCGCGATCACGGGTGCGGACAAGAACGTGCCGCGCTGCATGGACGGCGCATCGTCCTTGTGACTGCCCGTGCCGTGCGCGAAGGAGACCGGCCGCAGCCGTCGCTCACTGCTCAGCGGGACCACGAACAGCCCGCTCGCCGTGGTGGGTTGTCCGTGCGGATCGACGGTCCGGTACACCAGCCGGTACGCCACCACGCCGTGCCGGACGGTGCCGGCGTCGAACCCGGCACCCTCCAGCTCGGCGGCCACGGCCTGCGGCGTCGCGAGCGTGTACAGCCTCTCGGCGGAGACCGGCGTGCCCCGGCCGCGCTCCGCGTGCTGCGCCGGGGCGGGGGCGGCAGGCGCCGTGGCGGCGGTGGCGGCGGCCGGGCCGCCCAGCAGCAGGCCGCAGCAGAGAGCTGCTCCCACTGCCCGGCGGCCGCCGCGGTGCCGCGTCCTCTTGTGCGAGGGCGGCAAGGGGGAGGCGGAGAGGGCCATGATTCGCTCCAGACGTAGTTCCACGAAGGCCGGTTCAGCCTCGCGCGTCGCGAACCACGCCGCACTGGGGCAGGGCCCCGCATCCTTCGGGTGTCTGGCCCCCTTGCGTGCTCTCAGCCCAGGTATGCCTCGAAGTCCCAGTAGGGACGGGTGCGTTGGCGGGCGGAGATGGTGTGGGGGTGCTGGGCGCCGAGGGTGCGGGTCAGGGTCAGGAGGCCGTCCTCCTCGAGCTTGCCCGCCTCCTCGCGCTCGCGCAGGGCGCGCAGGTCCGCCGCGAGGGCGACCTGGGTGGAGACGGTGAGGGGATGCTCGTCACCGAGGGTGCGGCGGGCACGGCGCAGGGTGTCGCGGCTCAGGTCGGCGGCGTCGGCGATGCGGCCGGTGAAGTTGCGGGCGCCCGAGGCGTTGAGGGCGCAGCCGAGGACCCAGGGGTGGTCGGGGCCGAGCGTCGCCGTCAGTCCGGCGAGGGCGGACTCGAACATGGAGAGGGCCTCGGCGCGTTCGCCCGCCGCCTGCATGACGAGGGCGGTGTTGCCGACCATGCCGCTCGCCACCGGGTGGGCGGGGCCGAGCAGGGACCGGTAGCCCGCCTCCGCCTCGGCGATCAGGTCCTTGGCCTGGCTCAGGTCGCCGTGCTCGCGGAGGTAGTTGCCGTAGTCGGTGATGGTGGTGAGGGTGCGGAAGTGGCCGCGGCCGTGGACCAGTTGGAGCTGCTCGACGAGACCGGCCATCGTGGGGCCGATGTCCTGCGAGAAGCCGCCTTCCCTGCGCTTGCAGAGCGCCAACTGGGCGCGGGCTTCGAGGGTTTGGGGGTGCTGCGGGCCGAGGACCTGGATGTGCAGGCGCAGCACGGACTCCTGGCGGGCCAGGGCCTCGCGGTAGCGGCCGAGCAGGCGCAGGTCGTGGGCGACGGCGTTGCTGGAGTTGAGCGTGGTGATGTGGCGGGCGCGCAGGACGCTCTCGCGGCGGATGGCCGTCTCCACGTCGTACTCGTAGGCGTCCGCGTAGCGGCCGAGCAGGCGCAGCCCGTAGGCGAGGTTGTGCCGGGCGCTCAGGGTCTCGACCTCGTCCTCGCCCAGGATGCGGTGGGCGGCTTCCAGGACCTTCTCCTGGAGTTCGTTCGCCTCCTCGTACCGGCCGAGGTAGCGCAGGCTGTTGGCCATGCTGCTGGAGGTCTGGAGCGTGCCGAGCTCATTGGCCTCCGGGGAGGCGTGCAGCCGGTCCAGGCAGGACTTGGTGAGTTCGTACGCCTCGCGGAACTTGCCGCTGGCCCGCAGGATGTTGCCCTCGTGCGTGGTGAGGTCCAGCATCGGCTGGGCCAGCGGGTCCATGATCCGGGTCCAGTGTTCGCGGATCTGCTCGGCGAGTTGGAGCCCGGCCTTGTACTCGCCGCTGCGGTGGCAGTAGCGCAGACAGTTCAGGACGGCCGCCTGGACGCGCAGGTCGGAGCTGCCGAGGGCGCCGGAGGGTTCGAGGTGCGGCAGCAGTTCGGCGTAGCGGG
Source organism: Streptomyces sp. NPDC059009 (assembly GCF_042740175.1). Taxonomy (NCBI): domain Bacteria; kingdom Bacillati; phylum Actinomycetota; class Actinomycetes; order Kitasatosporales; family Streptomycetaceae; genus Streptomyces; species Streptomyces sp. NPDC059009. Next base: position 47,221 of record NZ_JBHYJB010000001.1, read on the forward strand.
GCCAGTGCCTGCTGTCCATGGGGTTGCCGGGGTCGGCCTGGGCGAGCAGCCTGCGCACGGCCCTGCGGTGGATCTCGTGGCTGTCCTCGCTGGTGAGCTTGGAGACGATGTCGTGGACGAGGCGGTGCATGTGCACCGACTCCTGGTGCGGGCCCATCTCGGCGTTGGCGGGGCCGCGGGTCTCGCGGGTGAGGACCGAGTAGTTGACGAGGGTGTCCAGGGCCCTGGTCCAGGCGGGCAGGTCGGTGCTCATCCAGCGCAGGCCCTCGGGGAGTTCGGCCTGCGGGTAGGCGCGGATCAGGCCGAGGGGGATGCGGCCGGGCGCGAACGAGGTGCACAGGCTGAGGACTTCGATGGCCTGGGGCTGGGCGCGGCGCAGCCGGTTGATCAGTATCGACCAGGAGGTGAGGGAGGAGTGCGGGAAGCCCTCGCCGGTGGCCGGTTCGTCGATGGTGGAGAGGCGGCGCTCGCGCACCATGCGCAGATATTCGGGGACCTCCATGCCCGATTCGCCGAGCCAGGAGGCGGCCTGGACGAGGGGCAGGGGTACGTCGCCGAACTCGACGGCCACCTCGTCGGCCTGTTCCGCGGTGATGTGCGGGGCGCGGCGCATCAGGTAGCCGGTGGACTCGTGGCGGTCGAAGCCGGGGACCTGGAGGACCTCGGTGGTCTCGCCCCAGCCGTGGTTGCGGGAGGTGATCAGGACGTGTCCCGGGCCCTGCGGGAGCATGACGCTCGCGCCCTCCAGGTCGTCCCAGCCGTCGAAGATGACCAGCCAGCGGGAGTGCGGGTCGCCGCGGCGCAGGGCCTCGCGGACGGCGCGGATGCGCTCGCCGGGTTCGTTGCCGACGGGCAGTCCGAGTTCGACGGCGAGTTCGCCGAAGCGGTCGCGCTGGATGTTGCGGTCGTCGCAGTTGACCCACCAGACCACGTCGTAGTCGGTGCTGAAGCGGTGCGCGTACTCGGCGGCGAGCTGGGTCTTGCCGATGCCGGACATGCCGAGCATGGTGCAGGCGGCGGCGCCGTGCTCGGCGTCGGCCAGGCGCTGGTTGAGGTCGGTGAGGAGGTCGTCGCGGCCGGTGAAGCGCGAGTTGCGGCGCGGCACTTCGCCCCACACCTCGGGGCGGGTCTCGGGGAAGCGGGCACCGGACTCGGCCGGGGTGCGGCGGCCCGCGGGGCGGCGGCGGTCCAGGCCGAGCCTGCTGAGCAGCCGCTCCTCGGCGCCCTCCTGGCTGAGGCCCCACAGGTTGGCGGGTTCCAGGACGGCGGTGGCCGGGAGCAGCGGCCGGTTGGTGAGGTTGACGGCGGCGAAGCGGTCGGCGTGCTGGGCGACGAAGCCGCGCAGCACGGTGTTCCACTCGCCCGCGGGGCGTGGCCCGAGTTCGAAGAACCAGTCGTTGAGCACGAGCAGGATGCGGCTGCGCGGCGAGAGCAGGAGGTCACCGAGGGACTCCTCCAGCGGGACCTCGCGCCGTGGGTCCCAGCGCTGCAGCGTGGCACGGTGGCCGTGGCTCTCCAGGCACTGGGCGATCCAGGCGGCCCACGAGCGGTGGTACCCGGGGAAGACCACCAGGAAGCTCTCCGCTCCCGTGGGGGCACCACGGTCCGCCGCACCGCGCTCGCCCGGCCGTCGCTGCTCCGTCATCGCACATCTCCCTCGCGCACAGGTGCGCACCTCACGTCACTGATCGTCGCCACAGTGTCACCCACGGATACGGTGCGCCACACCGAGACGCGCGTGGCAGCGCGCCATCTCCGTCGTGAACTCCCGCCCGGCAACGGTCAGTTCATCTGATTCCAGCAGGATGGACAAGGCTTCGCCGACCTGCTCCCAAAGGGTGCCGAGCCGCTCGGCCGCTCGGCGCCGCCAGGACTCGGGGGTGCCCGCCGCGTCCCGGGACCGGTGCCAGAGGTCCGTCAGGGCGAGGTGGGCGTAGGCGCCTTGCAGGACGCCGGCGAGGGGGCGCGGGTCGGGGCGCCACCCGACGCGGTGCACGGCGCCGTCCACGCGCCGGTACAGGGGGGTGATGTCGTGCAGGACGGCGAGCTTGGTGTGGTGGATCTCGTGCACCAGTGATTCGGCCATGTCCTGCTCTCCGGCGGGCAGTCGGGCCAGGACGGCCCGGGGTGCGGCGCGCAGGGTGCCGCTCATGGGGACGGTGCTGCCGGGCCCGTCCGACGGCATGGGCACGATGACCCGCAGCGTCGCGCGGATCTCGGCGGCCCGGGCGGGGTCGGTCGCCGTCAGGAGGTCCTGGGTCTGCTGCCAGCACCGCGCCCACTGCGGATACGCGTCGTGCGCGCGGGTGGCGGCCGCGCCGCGGTAGGGGTCGAGGTCGTCGAGGACGACGCCGCTGCCGGGCAGGGTGCGCAGGGCGGACCAGCCCGGCCCCTCCCCGGGTGGGGGCGGTGGTCCGGGGCAGCTGGTGTGCGTGCCGCTGCCGGGCAGTTCGGCGTGGTGGCGGCCCGCGTCGTCGGCGAGGCGGGACAGGCCCGGGCGGATGTCGAAGTGGACCGTGCGGGAGGGGCAGTGCAGGACGCCGATGCCGGGCAGGGCGAGCGCGGGGGCGGGCAGGTCTCGGGTGCCGCTGTGCCGACAGCCCGCGCGGATGGCGGCGGCGAGGGCGAGGCCGCCGAGGTGGTCGAGGTGGCGCTCGAAGGCGGGGCCGTCCGGGGCGGTGAGGGCCGCGGCGAGCCAGGAGCCGGTCAGCGGGTAGTCGATGACGTCGCGGGCGGCCATCGGGTGGGTGCGCTCGGCCTGTTCCAGCAGGGCCCAGTCACGCTCGAAGCGCCGGCGCGCCTCCGGTGCGACGGCGCCGCCCGGGGCGTCGTGCTCGATGCGGGCGAGCAGGGACTTGAGCAGCAGCATGCGACGCGCGTGGACTCCGGCATGCAGTGCCAGCGCACCGACCGGCACGGGCCGGGTCCTGGCGATCTTGACGAAGACCGCGGCGGAGAAGGGACCGGGCGTCACCGGGACCGCCCTCCGCTCTGCGGCCGCCGCGCGAATCTGACCGGAAATAGCCCCTCAACTGGGTGTGTCTGTATCAGGGTTGGGGTCGAAATCGGGTCCGACGTACCAGGCGTCGCCGAGTTCGCGCGGGTGGCGCAGGACCTCTTCGACCGCGGCGCCGAGGTCCGCGTGGTCCATGGCACGCAATGTCCGCAGATCAACGCCGGAGAGATCAGGCGGGAGCGCAGGCTGTCCGGCGTCCTGATCGGGGCGGACCACCCTGTCCCTCTGCTCCCCCACCCTCGGCTCCTCCCTTTCGGCGCCTCTCCCGGGCGCCCCTGGCGACTGCACCTATCTTCCCGAGGCCGGAGAAGCAGAAACCTGTTCGACACAACTCCGGCCGCCTCTCGGCCCGCCACGTCAGGCTCCCCCGCCCCATGGCCACCACGGTGGCGACGCCCGGTTCCAGTCGTCCTCCTGCCACTGGTTCACGCTCACGGGGACGGCCGGTGCCGACTCCGGCTCCCGGACCCGACGGCGCGTCAACTCCACATCGGCCCAGTCGACTTCGTGGAGCTGCGCGACGAGCCGCTGCCACTGGGCGGCCGCCGCCTCGTACCGTCCGCGGGCCGCGTCGGGGCGGCCCATCAGGGCGAGAACCGCGCCCTGCCCGTGCAGCGCGCGGGCGACCGTCACCGCGCCGGGCCTGTCCTCGCCGTACGCCTCCAGGGCGTCCTCCTCGGCCTGCCGGTACGCCTGCAGCGCGTCCGCCCGTACGGGTGCCCCCGCCCGGCGCCACACCTCCAGGGCGACGCGCCCCAACTGCAGCCAGGCTTCCGCCCGTACGCGCAGATCGGCGGCGCCGCGCACGACCTGCCGCAGCAGGTGCCGGCTCTCGAACAGGTCGGGCAGGAAGCCGAGATGGCGGAAGCGCTGGGCCAGGGCGCTGCCGACCAGGCCCTGGAGGCGGCCGCGCGCCGGGGAGCGGGCGGGCAGCGCGGTGAGGGCCTCGCGCAGCACCCGCTCCGCGCGGTCCACGACCGCCCCGCCCTCCGGCGCCGCGGCGCGCCGCAGCAAGGACTCGCCCCATGCGGTGAGCAGCGTGGAGCGGGCGGGGCTGTCGGGGGCGGCGAGGCGGGACGCCGACTCGTAGCAGTGGTCGGCCGCGGAGTGGTCGCCGTCCGCGTCGTGCAGGGCCGCCCGGGCGGCGAGGACGCGCAGGCGCAGCTCCGGGTCGTCGCCCGCGGCCTCTTCGGCGCGGGCGAGCACGGCGGCGGTCTCGGCCGGGTCCGCGCCGGCGGCGCGCAGGGCTTCGGCCAGGTCGAGCAAGGGGGGACAGCGGGCGGAGTCGGGGGCTCCTTGTGCCTCCAACAGGGCGCAGCCCGCTCGTAGTTCGGGTACGGCCGCGGCCGGTTGCCCGTCGGCCAGGAGCAGGGTGCCGCGGCGCAGCCGCAGTGTCCTGCGGAAGGCTTCGGGCCACTCGTCCGCCGGTCCCGCGAGGACGTCGAGGGCCGCGCGCAGATGGGCGCCGTCGTCGGTGAGTTTCCATAACTCGTGGTGGACCGCGGCGAGTTCGAGGGAGGACTCGGCGTGCTCGGCCCCGCCCGGACCGGCGGCGCCGCGGGCCTGCGCCAGGACCTCGACGGCCTCGCGCAGCAGGGCGACGCGCTGCTCGGTGCCCCGCACCGATGCGGTGCCCGCCTCCGCCCGCAGGACCTGACCGAGCACGATTCCGGCGCGCATGGCGTCTCCTTGACGTGGCGTCATTTTCACCGCGCTGTCCCGCAGGGCCGCCCGCGCGTTGTCCTTGGCCCGGCGCAGGGCGGACGGGTCTCCCTGCTCGCGCCACTGTCCGAGCAGGCGTCGTGCCTTCGCGACGGAGACGGCGGCGGCCGCGGCGCCCGGCGTCAGGCCCGCGCCGCCGCCCGGAGGGGCCTCGCGCTCGGGGCGGTAGAAGCCCAGCACCCGTGCGGGGATCTGCGCAAAGAGCTCGGACTCGACGCCGCCCGCCACCCGGTGGGGCGCGTCCCCGTCGGTGGGCCGCGCGGCGTCCTGGTCCGGTTCCTGACCGGCGAGGCGGGCGGCGGCCAGGGCCGCGAAGTTACGGGTCCCCTTGCCGAAGTGCCGCTCCACATAGGCGGAACAGTGCTTGAGGACGAGGCCCGCCACGTCGCGGTTGAGGGAGGCGAGCAGGAGCTCCTGGATCCGCTCCGGGTAGACGAAGCAGGGGCGCGACTCGGTGCCGGGCAGCTGCTGGAGCAGCCCGCCCAGGAGCACCTCGGCGAGCTCGGTGGGCCCGGTGTCGGGCACCATTGCGCGCTGGACGAGCTGCATCACGGGCAGCACGAGCGGGGCCGCCGCCAGGTGCACGGCGAGACGGACCGCGCCGGGTGACGCGGTGGCCCGGAAGGCCCGCAACAGATCCTCGGCGGTGCGTCCGCCCATGACGGCCGCGGGCCCGGCCTGCCGCCCCGACGCGGCACTTGCGGCGGGCGCCGCGCTCCCCGACCCGGACGACCCGGACGACCCGTATCCATGGGCCGACGCCTCACCTTCCGCCCGGGACGCGGACCCGGCAGCCGACCCCTCACCCTCCACCCCGGACACACGCCCGGCAGCCGACGCCTCACCCTCCACCCGGGATGCGGACGCGGACGCGGACGCGGAAGCCGACGCCTCACTCGCCGCCCCAGCCACGGAACTCTCCGCCGGCCCCACCCCGCCACCACGCACGACACGCGGCGCCCGCACCCGCGCCACCCACACCCGTTCGGCGCCGCCGCCCGGTCCCGACAGCAGCCGTGCCCACGCCGCGAACGCCTCCGGGGTCGGTTGCAGGACCGGCACCGGGCGTTCCGTCACTCTCCGGTTGCCGTTGCTCAACTCCTGTTCCAGCCAGGGGATTTCGTCCGGCTGGAAGGTCGTGTGGCCGCCGGGCTCGGCGGCGCGTACGAGCAGGCCCGGTTCGGCGGGGAGCGCCGTGCGGCCCCACAGCCGGGCCGGCAGCGGCTGGACGACGGCCAGCGGGGCGGCGCGCGGCCAGCCGTGCAGGAGGCGCTGGGCGCTGCCGCGCTGCCACAGCGGGCCCACGCAGTCGCTGACGACGAGGGTGAGGCGGCGGCCCGTGGGGTCGTGGAACTGGTCCGCCGGGCGCAGCCGGGTGTGGCGGCCGGGGCCCGACGCGGTGCCGATGAGGGGCGCGTCGTCGCCCGTGCCCGGCGGGGCGTGGAGCTGGTGGACCTGGACGTCACGGAAGACGCCGGACTGTTCGCACGCCTGGCGCAGCTCCTCGACCATCCGCTCCCACACGGCCATCGCCGGGCCGGTGTCCATGAGCAGGTGCAGATCGGCGCGGTGGCGGCGGGCGGCGCCGAGGACGGGGGCGAGGACGCCCGTCATGGCGGTGCGCTGGGCGGTCGCCTCCTCGTCGAGCCTGCCGTCGCCGGGGCGGGCCGGGGCGGCGCCGTAGCGGCTCAGGGGCCGCAACGCCCGCTGCAGGCCGAGCAGTCCGGGCAGCGCGGCCGCGGCGGGTGCGCGCACCCGGAAGGCGGGTTCGCCGTCGGCGGTGTCGGTGCGGGACGTGTCGGCGGGGAGGTGGAGCGGGACCGTGCCGGAAGAGGGGCCGCGCGCGGGCCGGTGCGCGCTCTCGTGGTCGGGGTCCGTCCGGGCGTCGGGCGAGGTCGGTGCGTCGCGGGCCGCGCCGGGCCGCTCGTCCGTGTGCGCGGACGGCGCGTCGGGGTCGCCGGGGCCCGGGGCGGCCGGGCCCGGTCCGTGCGGGAGCCACTGGGCCAGCCACACGGCGTCCGCGAGCTGCTCGGCGGTGGGTTCGAGGCCGCCGCCGCGCAGCCTGCCGACGAGCTCTCCCAGCCGCACCCGGCGCATCCGGCTCACCTCGAACGGTCGAGGGGCTGCAGGAGCAGGTCCGCGATGCGCTCGCGGGTCAGGCGCTCGGCGTGCGGGGCGTGCTGGGTGAGGAAGAGGGCGTTGAGGAGCTGGTCGGCGGCGATGATCTCGCCCGGTTCGCGGTCGAGGAAGCGGTCGATGAGATCGCGGCTCTCGGTGATGCTCTCGCCGCCGAGGTGCGCCTCGACCATCGCGGTGAGCTGTTCCTCGCCGGGCGGTTCGAGCTCCAGCTGGACGCAGCGGCGCAACAGCGGTGCGGGGAAGTCCCGTTCGCCGTTCGACGTGAGCACGATGAAGGGGAACGCCGTGCAGGCGACCCGGCCGCCGTGCACCGTGACCTTGCGGCCGTCGTCGGTGAGGACCTCCACCTCGGGCTCCCGGTCGGCGATGCGCTCCAGCTCCGGTATCGCGAACTCGCCCTCCTCCAGGGCGTTCAGGAGGTCGTTGGGGAGGTCGAGGTCGCTCTTGTCGAGCTCGTCGATGAGCAGCATGCGGGGCTGCTCGGAGGGCAGCAGGGCGGTGCCGAGCGGGCCGAGCCGGATGTAGGAGCCGATGCCGGAGGGCGCGGCCGCCGCGACCGCGTCCCCCGACTGCCCCTGCGCACGCTCCAGTTGGACGTCCTGGAGGCGGCCGATGGCGTCGTAGCGGTAGAGGCCGTCCTGGAGGGTCGTACGGCTGACGATGGGCCAGCGCAGGACCCGGCCGAGCCCCAGCTCGTGGGCGACCGCGTAGGCGAGCGTGGACTTGCCGCTGCCGGGGTTGCCGGTGACGAGGAGCGGGCGGCGCAGATAGAGCGCCGCGTTGACGGCGTCCGTCTCGGCGGGCCGGGGCGCGTAGTTCTCCACGAGGCGGCGGCGGAAGCCGAGCCTGCGGGCGGTGGTGGGATCGGCGGTGGCGGCATCCGGTCCGGCCGCCGCCGCGGCGAAGTCGCGCCAGGGGGGCGGCGGGGGCAGGCGCCGCAACCCGTCATGCGGCTCTCCGACTCCGCGGTAGATCCGCCAATCGTTCACCGTGGGCTCCTCCCGGCTCTGGTGATCATGCGGCGGGCACAGCGCGTGCGGCGTACGACGTTACCGTCCCGCGCACCTGCCTGCCGAGCATCCTTCGCGCTTCCTTCGCGCTTCCTTCGGCTTGCGTGCCTCACTATGAACAGTCTTTTACCGAACGCTCTTTGACCAACCGTCACAGCTGCGTCTCGGCCCTCGGGGCTACGTCCCGGCGATCGGTGGCGGCGTCATCTGCCCCCCTCCGTACGGCTCGTGGTCGGCCGGATCCAGGAGCACGGCGATGTTCCGTGCCCAGCCGCTGCTCGCCCTGGTCTCCGGCTCGGCGTCCGGGTCGGCGTTCTGGATGCGCAGCCTGCGGATATGGCGGTGCAGGCCGTCGGCGCGGCCCGCCTTTTCCAGGAGTTCCCCCGCTTTGACGCGGAATTCCTGGCAGTCCTCGTGGTCGCGCCCGTCCCGGCGCCACAGGGCCAGCGGATGGCCCGCCGCCAGGGTGGCCGACATGGCGACACAGCCGTCACCGCCGCCGACGGGGCCGCAGTAGACGGGGACACAGCCGTCGGCGCCGTCGCGCTCCGGGTCCGAAAGCCGGTCGTACGCGGCCAGTCTGCTCTCCTTGCGGACGCCGGGCGCGTGCCCGTGGGCCACGACCTCACGGCGCATCGGCACGGCGGTGAGCGGACCGCGCTCGGCGGCGGCCCAGAGGCGGCGCCTCTCGGGGCTCGCCGGTAACTCGCTGCGGCGCCGGGCCCGGATGACGACGGTGCGGCGCAGGCCGAGCGGCAGCGAGTGTTCGTCGAAGGGGTCCGCGGCACCGTCGGAGCCATCGGCGCCGTCAGGGTCCGCGGCCCGCAGTCGCCACATGTCGATCGGCAGGTCGAACAACTCCGGTGGCAGCAGGGCCTCCACCGCGGCCAGGTGTTCGCCGCGGTCGCCGTGGCTGAGCGCGTAGGCCAGCCATTCGCGGAGGGCGGCCTCGAGGCGGGCCCGGGGCACGCCCCGGTCGTCGTCGCGGACGGATCTCTCGACCTGTCCGTCCCGGAGCAGCAGCACCCGCCACGGGTAGCGGCCGTAGACCTCATCGCCGATCTCGATGCGGACGTCGACGCGGGTCGTCGGGTCCTGCGGCTGTGCGGACGCCGCCGCGGGCGCGTCCGCACGCTCACCCCCGCCGACGAGGAGCGGCCGCACGATCTCCACGATCTCCTCGCGGATCACCTGGTGCGCGGACTCAGCCTGCCCCATGACCAGGCGGGCGAGTTCGCGCAGGGCGGCCGGGTCCGCCTCCTCGCGGCGCGTGCGGTCGAGACGGCTCACCACCTTCGCCGCGTACAGGAGCACCGCGTCGAGGTCGTGCGCGGGCCCGGTCGTGGCGTCGCGCAGGTCCGGCAGGCCGTGCAGCCGCCCGGCGCCCTCGCGCCAGGTGTGCGGCTGCTCCTCGTCCAGCAGGGGGAAGTAGTCGTCGCGCAGCATCCGGGACTTGACCTCGTCGACGAGGTCAAGCACGTCCATCGGCCCCCGCGGCGGCGGGAGTTGGGAAAGGCCGTCGTACAGGTGCGCACGCAGCGCCGGAGCGAGGCCGGCCGCGCCCGGGGGGCTCAACCACGCCTGGATCCGGGGCCAGCACGCCTTCACGAGGGGGTTGAGGAGCCGCTCCCGGTGATGGCGGTCGTGCTCCCGTATCACCTCGTGCAGGACGTGTCCGCCCGGCAGGCCGTACAGCTCCCGCAGGGCCGAGATCGGCACCGCGGCTCCCTCGCCCCGCCCGCGGCCCTTGTTGAGCCCGATCACCGCGCCGTTCGCCAGATCGACCACCGGCCCGCCTGACGCACCGTCAACCGGCAGGCTCCCGCCGAACAGCAGCGCGTCCCCGTCCAGCGCGTGGCTCTCGCCGATGCCGTGCCGCAGCGCGAGCTCACCGGTCTCCGTCGACCAGCCGTACGAGGAGATGGGCCCGGGAATGGCCAGGGGACGCTCGCTGAGCCAGACGCAGGACGCGTCCGTCGCCGCCGGCACCTCGACCAGGGCGAGGTCGGGAAAGTCCCAGCTCGACCTGTCCGAACTCCGCTGCTCCGGCCGGGGTTTGGCGAGGACGACCTTGCCGGTGGTGGTGCCGCCCTCCCAGGTGACGCCGACGGCGTGCTCGTTCCGCCACACCCGGCCGCCCCCCTTTCCCACGACATGGGCGCAGGTCAGCAACCAGCCGGGGGCGATGAAGAAGCCGCTGCCCCAGTAACTGCCCCGGTGGTGGTCACCGTGCGGGGCATACCCGTCACGCGGCGCCTCGATGCGCGCGATCGAACGGCGCACGAGCGCGTGCAGGGGGCTCACCCGGCGCTGCCCGGCGGCGACGGGGGCACCCGGGTGGTTCCCGGCGCAGCCGGCCCGTGCTCGGTCCAGGTCAGCGAGACCGAGAGGGTGGCCCGTCCGCCCGCGCTCGCAAGGACGCCGACGATCTTCCCTGACTGGGCGGAGAGTTCGATGCCGAAGTTCACCGCGACCTCGACGGGACCGGTGCGCCCCGCGGTGTCCGGCTCCGGCCCCGCGGGTGCCAGTCCGGCGCGCAGGGACCGCACCACTCCCCCGACGACGTCGGAGAGCCCGTCGACCATGGCGAGCACGCGCTCGCCCGCGCCGGTGTCCTGATACCCCCCGCTGCTGTCGTCCTGATGTCCCCCGCTTCCGGTGTCCTGATATCCCCCACGGTCCTGCCCTCCCCCGTGCTGCTGCTCCCTGTGCGCCGGGCCGTCCGCCTCCCCGATCCTGGCCCAGATCACCGTGCCGTCATCAAGCCGTATCCGCTCGACCCCATCGCTCACAGCGCCCCCGTCCGTTTCCGTCACAGCGGTGGGCCAGCAGGCTAACTCTCCGCAACGCCATGTGCGAGGGAGCCGTGGGTCCGGCCGTAGCAGGCGAATTCAGACCGAATCCCTTTGAACCCCTCCTTCCGGGACGCCGGTTCCGGGACGATGCGGCCAGGGCCGCGGCACCCGCGGCCCCAACCCTCCGTCTGGGGAGGCCAGATGAAGAAACGCGCAGTCGCTCTGTGCGGGATCGCCGCCCTCACCGCGGGCATGGTCGTGACGACCACGGCCGCGGGCGCCGATGCCGAGCCAGACCGGTCGACCTCGCGCACCACCACGCACCTGACCTGGAAGAAGTGCGGTACGGCGGACTATCCGGCGCTGCAGTGCGCGTCGTTGAAGGTGCCGCTCGACCACGCCGACCACGCGGGGCGGCAGATCACCCTCGCCCTGTCCCGCATCCCGCACACCGCGAAGAAGTCCCAGGGCCCGCTCCTGGTGAACCCGGGCGGCCCCGGCGGCAGCGGGCTCACGCTCGCCGGGTTCGTGGCGAAGAACCTGCCGAAGAAGGTCGCCGCGCAGTACGACGTCATCGGCTTCGACCCGCGCGGCGTCGGCAAGAGCGAGCCGGCGCTCGACTGCAAGCCGGGGCACTTCAACCCGGTGCGGCCGCCGAGCGTGCCGACGACGAAGGAGATCGAGCAGGCGAACAAGAAGCGCGCGGCGTCCTTCGCCAATGCCTGCGACGACAAGTACCGCGACATCCTGCCGTTCATCGACACGGTGAGCACCGCCAAGGACCTGGACCTGATCCGGGCGGCGCTCGGCGCGAAGAAGCTCAACTACTTCGGCTACTCGTACGGCACGTACCTGGGCGCGGTCTACGCGAAGTACTTCCCGCACCACGTACGGCGTCTCGTGCTCGACTCGATCGTCGACCCCGACGGCGTCTGGTACCGGGACAACCTCGACCAGGACTACGCCTTCAACGCCCGGCACCAGGCGTTCATGGCGTGGGTCGCCAAGTACGACGCGACGTACAAGCTGGGCAAGGACCCGGCGAAGATCGAGGCCAAGTGGTACGCCATGCGGAAGGCGGTCACCAAGAAGCCCGCGGGCGGCAAGGTCGGCGCGGGCGAGCTGGAGGACACGTATCTGCCCGGCGGCTACTTCAACGGCTACTGGCCGTACCTGGCCGAGGCGTTCGCCGCGTACGTGAACAAGCACGACGCGGACCCGCTGGTCGAGGCGTACGAGAACTTCGCCGCGATCGACGCCTCCGGTGACAACGGCTACAGCGTCTACGCGGCCGTGCAGTGCCGGGACGCCTGGTGGCCGCGCGACTGGAACCACTGGCGCCAGGACAACACGAAGGTGCACGCGAAGGCGCCGTTCACCACGTGGAACAACGCCTGGTACAACCTGCCGTGCCTGTACTGGTCGGTGCCCCCGCTGAAGCAGGCCGACGTCAGCAACTCGTCGCTGCCACCGGTGCTGCTGTTCCAGGCCACGGACGACGCGGCCACCCCGTACGGCGGCGGCGTCAGGGTGCACCAGCTGCTGCGCGGCTCGAGCCTGGTCGTCGAGCAGGGCGGCGGCAACCACGGCATCACGCTCAGCGGCAACGCGTGCCTGGACAAGTACCTGGCGACGTACCTCGACACCGGCAAGGTGCCGCGCAGCGGCGGCGAGATCGACGCGGTCTGCGCGAAACTCCCGGACCCGAAGCCACTGAGCACGAGGGGCTCGACGGGTTCGTCCGGGTCCACGGGCGGGGCGGCCCTGCACGGGCTGCTCGGGTTCCGGGGCTGAGGGCGCCGCTCATTCCGCCCCCCGCACGTACTCCGCGAACCGCGCCAGTACGGGGTTCGGGTCCTCCGCGCGCCGTGCGAAGGAGACGGGGTAGCGGGGCGGGGTGCCGGTGAAGCGGTGGATCGTGACCTCGGGCGGGCAGAGTTTGCGGGCCCGGCCGAGGTCCATCACCGAGACCCCGGTCCCCTCGGCGACCGACGCGACGACCTGCTCGAAGTCCGGCTCCTCGGCGACGATGTGCGGCGGCCGGTCCGGCCAGACGTCGGCGAGCAGCTCCTCGTACAGCACCGGGCCCGCCTCCCTCGGCCACAGCACGACCGGCAGTCCGCGCAGGTCGCGGCGGGTGAGGCGGTCGTGGTCCGCCAGGGGGTGGCCGGGGGGCATGATCACGGCGGCTTCCTCCTCGGCGATCACCGTGGCGTCGATGCCCGGTTCGCGGATCACCCCGCGTACGAAGGCGGCATCCAGGTCGCCGTCGGCCAGGCGCCGCAGGCACCAGGACGACATGCCGGTGGTGACCGAGACCGAGACGTCGTCGTGGTCCTTGCGGAAGGCGCGGATCAGGTCGGTGACCCGGTCGTCGGCACCCGATCGCGAGTACGCGAGCCGCAGCCGCCCGTGTCTGCCGTCGGCCACCGCCCTGACCCGGTCGGCGAGTTCACCGGCCGCCGTCAGCAGGGGTTCGGCGCCGTCGCGCAGTGCCTGGCCCGCCGGGGTCAGGGCCACGCCCTGCGGGGTGCGGTCGAGCAGGGACACCTTCAGTTCCTGCTCCAGGACCTTGATCTGCTGGCTCAGGCCGGGCTGCGCGATGTTCAGCTCCGCGGCGGCCCGCCCGAAGTGCCGGTGCCGGGCCAGCACCACGAAGTACTTGAGTCGGCGCAGCTCCATGACGGCATCCTAAGAAGCCTCCGTGCGGCCGGGCCAGCCGTGCCGCGCAGACTTCATGGGCTGTACACACAGTCACGCCGCCGGACCCGATAAGCAACGGTGATCGGCGCCGAGAAAACGTCTATTGGACCCGCGTCCGGGTGCCCCGCAGGCTGGGACGACATGAGCGAGCGGGGGAGAACGGGACGTGACGTACGGATGCGGCCGATGGCAGCGGCGGAGCTCGAGGCGTTCCTGGCCGAGGTGCGCGTGGCCGTCGTCAGCGTCGCGGGCGAGGACGGCCGGGCACCGCTGTCGGTGCCGATGTGGTACGCCTACCGGCCCGGCGGCGACATCACGCTGATCACTCCGCTGGACAGCCGCAAGGCCCGGCTCGTGGCACGGCACCGGCGCCTCTCGCTCTGTGTGCAGGACACCGAGCCGCCGCGCAGGTACGTCACCGTCGAGGGGTCCGTCGTGGAGTTCCGGGCGCCCGCCACCGAGGCGGAGCGCCGCGCGCTCGCGCACCGGTATCTGGGGGTGGAGGCGGGCGACGCCTTCGTGGACGGGAGCGCCGGTGCCACCGCGCGCTCGGTCCTCATCCGCGTACGGCCGCTCTCGTGGCTGTCGCGCGGTCCGGCCTGAACCACGACGCGACCACGCCGCGCCGTGCTGCCGTGTCCGCGCAGCGCCGCCGCGACCGCAGGGCTGCCCGGATCACGCTGCGCTCCCTGCATCCCCCCCCCACTCTCACCGCCCGCGTGTCCGAACTACGCCCGCGTGCCGGGCGCGAACAAAGGGAGACCGAGGTGGCCCACCTCGTATTCGTCGAGATCACCGCGCTGGGCGTGCAGTCCATCGCGTACGCCAAGCGGCAGGGGCACGAAGTGACCTTGCTGCGCTCACCGTTGTACGACTTCATCACCCCGCCCGCCGAGCGCGCCGAGGCCGAGCGGCTCGCCGACCGCACCCTGCACGCGCCGGACCTGCAGGACGTGGAGGTGCTCCGCGCGCTGCTCGCCGAGCACGGTATGGGGCCCGGCGACGTGGACGCCGTGCTCTCCACGCTGTCGCTGTGCGTGCTGCCCGCCGCCCGGCTCGCCGAGCGGCTCGGTGCCCGCGGCACTCCGTACGAGGGCGCCGCCGCGGCCCGGGACAAGGGGCGCTGCCGGGAGATCCTGCGGGCGGCGGGGGTGCCCAGTCTGGGCTTCGCGGTGGTCAGCGCGCTCCCCGAGGCGCTGCGGGCCGCGGACACCATCGGCTACCCGGTGGTGATCAAACCGGTGTCCGGCGTCGGCAAGGCGGTCACCAGCATCGTCGCGGACGCGGCGGGGCTGCGGGCCCACTTCGCGGACGCCGCCGAGGAGTTGCGCTCGATGGAGCCCGGGCTTGCCGCCGAGCTCGACGAGCGCTACATCGTCGAGGAGCTCGCGGTCGGCGAGCTGTACTCCGTGGAGGTCGCCGCCGACGGGGAGCGGTTCACGCCGCTGGTCGCGGTGGGCCGGAAGATGGGCCGCGACAACCCGGTCCTGGAGCTCGGCTGCACGGTGCCGTCCGGGCTCCCGGCCGCGGAGGAGGCCGAACTCGGCGCGTATGCGGCACAGGTGTGCCGGGCGCTCGGGCTCGGCCTCGGGATCTTCCATGTCGAAGTCATGCGTACGGCACGGGGGTTCAGGCTGATCGAGACCAACCCACGGATCTCCGGGGGGTCGTTGCCCGACTCGGTGCGCCTGGCCACCGACCGCAGTCTCTTCGAGATCCTGGTCGACCTCTTCCTGGGCGCGCCGACGCCCTCGGGTCCGCTGCCCTGGCGGCGGGCGGCCAGCCACACGTTCCTGGCCGCCGCGCACGACACCGTCGTACCGGCCGACCTGGCCGCCGACTGGTTCGAGGAGTTCCGGCCGCGCCTGCACTCCGGCTTCAGCCGCGCCGTTCCGGGTGGCCGACTCCGCGCCATGAACGGCAACTTCGACCCCTTCGGCCTGATCCGCGTGCTCGACACGGACCCGGACCGTGCCGCCGAGGAGTGCGCTCGGGTGCGCGGGGACATCGAGAAACGCCTCGGCTTCCCGCTGACGGCCGTGGCGGAACGGGCCCTGACAGGGGCGGCGGCAGCGGAGTCGGCGGCAGCACAGAGCGGCGGGCACTGAGATGTCCACCACCCCCCACCCCGCCAACACCCTGCTCCGCTACCTCCTCACCGCCTCCCTCGTCCGCACCGCCAGCGGCGGCGCCGCCGTCGGGCTGTTCAGCCTGGCCGTCCGGGGAAGCGGGGGCGCCGGCCTCGGCGGGCTGCTCGCCGCCCTGCTCACCGCGCCCTACGTCGCCGGGCCCTGGCTGGCCGGGGTGCTCGACCGGGCGCGCGACGGGCGCCGGGTACTGGCCGTCTCCTTCGTCGTGTTCGGGGCCGCGCTGGCCTCGGCCGCGCTGTTGCTCGGCCGGGTCCCGGCCGCCCTCGTGGCCGTGCTCGTCGGTGTCGCCGGGCTGTGCGGGCCGCTGGTCACCGGCGGGCTGAGCAGTCGGCTCGCCGCCCTGGACGGGCTCGCGGCGCGGGCGCAACGGCGGGCCGAGGGCTGGGACTCGGCGACGTACGGCATCGGCAACACGCTCGGCCCGGCGGCCGTGGGTGCCGCGGGCGCGGTCCTCGGTCCGCGCGGCGCCGTGGTCTGTCTCGGGGTGGCGGCGGTGCTCGCCGCGTTCGCCGTGCTCAGCCTGCCCGCCGTCGAACCGGCCGGCCGGGGCGCCGATGGACGCGGAGCCGAACCCCTGCGCGTGCGGCAGACGTTCCGCGTCATCGCGTCCGTCGGACCGCTGCGCCGCGTCATGCTGGCGATGGCGCTCACCGCGCTCGTCGCGGGCGGCATCACGGTGCTCGCGACCACCCTGGGGCGGCAGCTCGGCGGGGGCGCGGGGGCGGGCGCCGCGCTCGCCGCGGTCTACGGGTTCGGCTATCTCGGCGGCTCGGTCCTGGTCGGCATCGTGCCGCTGCCGGGCGAGCCGGAGCGGACCTCCATCGTGCTGGTCGCGGTGAGCGCGGGCGCGGTGGCCTGCTGTGCCGTGGCGCCGGGGTACGCCGTGGCGGTGGCCGCGTTCGCCGCCGCCGGTGCCGCGAGCGCCCTGCTGTTCACGGCGACGCTGGCGGTGCGGTCGGTGTACGCGCCGCCCGCCGCCCGGGCGCAGGTGTATGTGTCGATGGGGGCCCTGAAGATGGCGGTGTCCTCGGCGGGCACCGCCGTGGCCGGCAGCCTGATGGGGCTCGGTCCGCGCACCCTCCTCGGTGCCGGAACGGCCGTCACGCTGCTGGCCCTTGCCGCCGTCCTCGCCGACCGGCGCCTCGCCCTGCGGCGCACCGAGCGGAAAAGCGACGGGATTTCATCGGCACGCAACAATACCGGCCGATTTCCCTCAGAAATTTCTTGACGGGCCGACCACCGAGCACAAATAATTGTGGGCATGCGACAGGGAACTGACGGACCGGGGGCAGCGTCAGCGGATTTCTTCCGCAGCTGCCCTCGTTCATCCTGTCGCTTTTCCCGCTGATCCCGCCACACTCCAGCGCACTACCGTGCGCCGCCGCGTCTTTCGCGCGCCGCCTGGCGGTTGACCTGCAGCAACATAATTTCTGCATCTGCACCCGCGACTCCCACCCAAGGACAGACATGGCAGCCATTGCCGCACCCGCAGTGCATCTGACCAATGTTCTACCGTCGCCTCGCGAGGCCGTTCCCACCCCCTGCTCCTGCCACGCTTTCGGCATACGAACGCAGCATTCCCTGCACATACAAAGGAAACTTTTCGAGAATCCGATCGGCGCCGCTCGATCGGTATTTGATGACATTCTCGACCAGTGCGCGCCGACCGAGTTCGGGCGGGCGCACGGGCTGTCCCGCGTCCGCACGCTCGACGCCTGGCGGCGGGCGGTGCCCATCCAGCAGTACGAGGACATCGAGCCGTACGTCGCCCGCGCCCGCGAGGGCCACCCGGCCGTCCTCACCCGCAGCCATCCGTATGCCTACTTGAAGACGTCGGGTTCCAGCGGCACCCCCAAGCACGTCCCGACCACCCGGCACTGGCGCGACCGCTACCGCGGGCCCGCCCTGTACGCGCAGTGGGGCCTGTACTTCGAGACGCTCGCCGCCGCCGACGCCCGCGCGGGGCGCCCCGCCTCCGCCGCGCATCTGCCGCAGGTCCTGGACCTGTCCTGGGAGCGCACCGCGAGCCGCCCGGGGCCGGACGGCGGCCCGCCCGCGTACAGCATCTCCGGCCGCCCCGCCGCGGTCAGCTCCCGCGACTGGCTGCCGCCGTGGTACGACGAGCCGTGGCTCATCGGCGACCCCGGGGAGCGCTGGGACGCCGCCCTGTACCGGAAGGTGAGACTGCTCGCGGGCGCCGACGTACGCGCCGTGGTCGCCCTCAACCCGTCGAAGATCATCAGCCTGGCGCAGACCCTGGCCGCACACGGCGAGCGCCTGGTCGCGGACGTGCGCGACGGGACCCTGAACGGCCGCCCGCATCCGGCGCTCGGACCGGACCGGGAGACCGCCGACCGGCTGGACGCCATCCTGGAGGCGCAGGGCGGAGCCGCGGGCCTCACCGACCTGTGGCCGGGCCTCTCCCTCGCCGTGGCCTGGAACTCCGCGTCCGCCGCGCTGTACGGGGACTGGCTGGAGGAGGTCCTTCCCGGAGTGCCGCGGCTGCCGTTCAGCACGACCGGCACCGAGGGCATCGTGACCCTGCCCGTCGACGGCCACCCCTCCGCCGGTCCGCTCGCCGTCGACCAGGGCGTGTACGAGTTCGTCCCCGTCGAGGACACCGACGGCACCGAGTCGCTCGCCCCGGACGCCGAGACGCTGCTCTTCGACGAGCTGGAGAGCGGCCGGGAGTACCGCCTCGTCATGAGCCAGGCCAACGGGCTGCTGCGGTACGACGTCGGGGACGTCTACCGGGTCGTCGGCCACTACGGCGCCACCCCGCGCCTGGAGTTCACCGGCCGGGCCGGCTTCCGCGCCTCCTTCACCGGCGAGAAGCTCACCGAGACGCAGGTCCACCAGGCCGTCGTCGAGTCGCTGCCCGAACGCCTCGGCGGCAGGCCCCTGTTCACCTGTGTTCCGGTGTGGGGCGCCCCGCCGCGCTACCACGTCGTCATCGAGGGCGCGGCCGGGCTCGACGCCGCCGAGCTGGAGGCGTTCGCGCACGCCGCCGATGCCGCGCTGCGCCGCATCAACATCGAGTACGGCGAGAAGCGGGCCTCCCGGCGCCTCGGCCGGATCGAGATCACCGCCACCGACTGGGGCGCCTTCGCCCGGGCCGAGGAGCGCAGGCGCGCCCGCGGCACGTCCTCCAACCAGATCAAGCACCACTGGCTGCAGCGCGACACCGGCCTCCTTGACGCCCTGCGGGAGCGCGGCCTGCTGCGCGCGAGCACCGAACCGGCCATCCTCACCGGCCCCGCCGGCTCTGCCGACCGCGCCGACCTCACCGGCCCCGCCGAGGGGACCGGTGCCGCCCGATGACCACGGCTCCCCTCCCCACCCCCGTGACCTCCGAACTCACCGCCGCCGACGGCACCGTCCTGTCCCTGCACACCTGGCTGCCCGACGGCCCCGCCCGCGCCGCCGTGGTGTACGTCCACGGCATCCAGAGCCACTCCGGCTGGCTGTTCGAGACGGGTCCCGAGCTGGCCGCCCGCGGGGTCGCCGTGCACGCGGCCGACCGCCGGGGCAGCGGGGCCAGCACCGGCCCGCGCGGCCATCTGCCCTCCGCCGAACAGGTCCTCGACGACTACGCCCGGGTCCTCGCGGACGTCCGTGCCGATGCCCCCGGCATCCCGCTGACCGTCGTCGGCCAGAGCTTCGGCGGCAGCGTGCTGGCCGCCCTGGTGACCCGGGACCTGGTGCCCGCCGACGCCCGACTGGTGTTCTGCGCCCCGGCGTTGGGCCAGCAGCGGGCCCGGCAGGACTCCGGCGCGCTGGCGGCCCTGCGCACCGGCGGCGGCCTTGCCACGACACCGCTGTCCCTGACCGACGCCGACTACACGGACGTCACGGAATACCTGGACTTCATGGCCAACGATTCCCTGATGGTACGTCAAATCACCGCGTCCACACGCTCGGTGATGGTGCGCCTTGAGGACGTGTACATGCGCGGCGGCACCTGGGACGAGCGCGTCACGGGACCGGTGCACTTCGTCCGCCCCGGCCACGACGCGATCATCGACCTCGACACCTCCTGGACGGTGCTGTCCGGTCTCACCCGGCACGCCACGCCCGTCGAGCTGCCCGGCTCGGCGCACTACGTCGAGTTCTCCGCCGACCGGCACACGTACTGGGACTGGCTGGCCGCCACGGCGATCGGGGGCGCCGCGTGACCGTGCGGCCCGCCCTCGACGTCTACACCGCCCGCGTCCCCATGGCCCGCCCCTTCGCCCACGCCGCCCACGCGCGCCGCACCTCCGAGTCGGTGCTGGTCCGCTGCTCGCTCGCGGGCGCGACCGGCTGGGGCGAGGGCGCGCCCCGCACCTACGTCACCGGAGAGGACCTGACGTCGGCGGCACAGGCCCTCCTGAACACCGAACCCCCGGACTGGGAGGGCGTGTTCACCGGTTCCTTCGAGGACGGCGTACGGGCCCTCGCCGCGCTCGACCTGCCCGGCACCCTGGGCGGCCCGGGGCGCCCGGCCCCCGCCGCGGCGGCCGCCCTGGAGACGGCCCTGCTCGACGCCTGGTGCCGCACCCACGACCGGGACGCGGCGGACGCCCTGGCGCTCGCGGCCGCCCCGGGTGTCCTGGCCTCCGCCCCGCGCATACGGGCGTCCGCGCTGGTCCTGGACTCCAGCCGGGGCCCGGAGCGACTGCTCGGCGCCCTCTCCCCCGAGGCGCTCGCCCACCTCACCCACATCAAGGTGAAGGCCCTGCCCGACCCGCGCGCGACACAGCAACTGGTGCGGCAGGTGCGGGAGTTCATCGATCCGGCGGCAGGCACCGTGTCGGTCGACGCGAACGGCGCCTGGCAGGATCCGGCGACCGCCCTGCGCGCCGCCGCCCTGCTGGCCGACCACGTCTCCTGGCTGGAGGAGCCCACCCGCCCCCGCGACTGGGCCACGCTGCACCGCATCCAGCGCGACACCGGCTGTCCGGTGATGCTGGACGAGTCGGCGGTCACCCCTGCCGACCTCGACTCCGCCCACGCGCACGCCGCGGCCACGTACGTCAACGTGCGCGTCTCCAAGTGCGGCGGCCCGCTGGGCGCCCTGCGGATGCTCGCACGGGCCCGCGCGCTCGGCCTGCGCTGCCAACTCGGCGTGCAGGTAGCCGAGGTGGGCCCGCTGTGGGCGTCCGGACGGCTCCTCGCGGCCTGGGCGGCCGACCTGGTCGCCGTCGAGTCCGGCCGCCAGGACGAGTGGTTCGCCCCGGACCTCACCACGCCCGCGTACGCCGTCGACCGCGTCCGCCACCGGGCCGCCCCGCTCCCCGGCCCCGGCTTCGGCCTCACCCCCGACGGGCTGCCGCTGCGCCACATCGGCCGCGCCGGCGCCCCCGCCCGACACCCCGAAACACCCACCACGACAAGGACCTCCGCATGACCACGGCCCTCACCACGCACGCCCCTTCCTCCGCCGCCTCTCCCGCCTCGTCCCCCGCCGACCTGGTCTCCCGCCGCGTCGCGGCCCTCTCCGTCTCCTCGCCGTACGCCGTGCCCGCCCGCAAGCCGGGACCCGACTTCGTCAACCTGGTCGGCGGCGCCCCCGCCGTCGAGGCGCTCCCCCTCGCCGAGATCCGCGAGGTCACCCAGGAGCTGCTCGCCGGGCCCGACACCGGCGGCCCGGCCCTCGCCTACGGCCCCAACGCGGGCGACCCCGCCCTGCGCCGGCTCATCGCCGACCGCGAGGGCGTGGACCCCGCGCGGATCCTCATCACCAACGGCGGGCTGCACGGCACGTCCCTCGCCCTGCAGTCCGTGGCCGAACCGGGCGACGTGGTCGTGGTCGACGACCCGGTCTTCCCCGACACCATCCGCATCGTCGAGCAGACCGGCGCCGACATCCACCCGGTGCCGGTGGGCCCGCACGGCCTCGACGTCGACGTCCTGGAGGAGCGGCTGCGCGGCGGCCTCCGGCCCAAGGCCGTCTACACCGTGCCGGACTTCCACAACCCGGGCGGCGGCCTGCTGCCGCACGCGCGGCGGCTGCGCCTCGTCGAACTCGCCGAGCGCTACGGCTTCTTCGTCCTCTCCGACAACCCCTACCGGGCGTTCTCGCCGGACGGCCGGGCCGAGCCCGACTTCCCGCTCGACAGCGACCGCGTCGTCGTCGCCCACACCTTCGCCAAGACGCTCGGCCCCGGACTGCGCCTCGGCTGGCTGGTGGCGCCCGAGTGGCTCGCGCCGCACGTCATCAACCTGCGCCGCCGCCTGGACTTCCAGAGCTCGACCCTCTCCCAGGCCATCGCCCGCACCCTGCTCTCCCGCGACGGCTGGTTCGACGAACTCCTCGGCCGCAGCCGGGACCTCTACCGCGAGCGGGCCGACCTCACCGTGCGCGCCCTGCGCGAGGCCGGCGACCAGCTGGAGTTCGACGACCCGGCGGGCGGCTTCTTCGTCTGGGCGCGGGTCAAGGGCGGCGCGACGGCCGCCCGGCTCCTCTCCGAGCGGGCCGAGGAGGCCGGAGTCGTCTACTCGGTCGGCACCTTCTACGACCCGCTCCAGCAGGGCCGGTACGCCGATCACCTGCGCCTGGCCTACTCGCAGGCCCGGCACGAGCACCTGGTGGCGGGACTCGAGCGGCTGACCGCCGTACTGCGGACGCTGCCGTGACCGCGACGGTGCCCGAGCCGGCGAGCGGGCCGGTGCTGCGCGTCGCGCTCGGCCAGCTCGCCGCCACCGCGGACCCGGAGGCCAACCTGGTCCTGGTGGAGAAGGAGGTCGACCGGGCCGCGGCGGCCGGGGCGCGGCTGCTGGTGCTGCCGGAGGCCACGATGTGCCGCTTCGGCGTGCCGCTGCGTCCGGTCGCCGAGCCGCTGGACGGGCCGTGGGCGTCGCGGGTGCGCGACCTGGCGAGGGACCGCCGACTGGCCGTCGTCGTCGGGATGTTCACGCCCGCGGACGGCGAGCGGGTGCGCAACACGGTGCTCGTGGCGGGCCCGGACGGGCGGCTCACCTCCTACGACAAGATCCACCTCTACGACGCCTTCGGGCACCGCGAGTCCGAGACGGTCGCCCCCGGCGACCGGCCGCTGACCGTGGACCTCGACGGGGTCCGGATCGGGGTGGCGACCTGCTACGACATCCGCTTCCCCGGCCTGTTCACCGAACTCGCCTCCCAGGGCGCTCAGTTGACGGTCGTGCCCGCCTCCTGGGGCGCGGGGCCCGGCAAGCGCGAGCAGTGGACCCTCCTCGCCCGGGCCCGCGCGCTGGACTCCACGGCGTTCGTCGTCGCCGTCGGCCAGGCCGAACCCGCCGCGCCCCAGGCCGGTGCGGCGCCCACGGGCGTCGGCGGCAGCCTGGCGGTGTCCCCGCTCGGGGAGATCCGGGCGGAGCTCGGCGACGGCCCCGACTTCACCACCATTGATCTCGACCTCGGGGAGGTGACCCGGGCGCGGGAGACCGTGCCGGTGCTCGCGAACCGCCGCTGGTGACACTCCCCGTGCACCCCGGCCCGCCGGGGGCGCTGTCAGACCCATGGTCCAGCATGGGCGCATGAGTCACCTGACCCACCTCAGCGCCCCCGGCGGCGTCGCGCCCGCCACCCAGTACACGCACGTGGTGATGGGCACGGGCCGCTTCGTCGCGGTGTCGGGTCAACTCCCGCTGGACGAGCGGGGCGAGCTCGTCGGCGCGGGCGACGCGACGGCGCAGGCGCGCCAGGTCTTCGGGAATCTGCGCCGCTGCCTGGCGGCGGCGGGCGCCACGTTCGCGGACGTCGTGAAGCTGACGTACTTCGTCACGGACATGGCCCACATGCCCGCGATACGCACCGCGCGGGACGAGGCCCTGGACCCCGACCGTCTCCCGGCCGCCTCCGCGGTGCAGGTCGCGGGGCTGGTGCGGCCTGAGTTCCTGATGGAGATCGAGGCGTACGCGGTCGTGGCCGAGCGGCCCTGAGGGCCCTCGGCCGGCCGACGGACGCGTTCACCCCGCTCGGCCGACTGGCGCGTTCGCCCCGCTCGGCTGACCGGTGCGTTCGCTCATCCCGGCGGGCCCGGCTCCGGACCCGCCGGCACATCGGCGTGCCCGGCCCGTCGCACGCTCACGCAGAACACCGCGCCCACCGGCCGCCCCGGCTCGTACCAGGCGTCGCCGCCGCCCGAGCGCGCCAGGCTGCGGGCGATCCACAGCCCGAGGCCGGTGCCCGGGGCCTCGGCCTGCGGGCCCCGGCGGTAGCGCTCGAAGAGGTGCGGCACGAAGGATTCGGGGACGCCGGGCCCCTGGTCGGCCACGCGCACCTCGATGCGCTGTCCGGTGTCGCGCGCCGTGATGGTGACGGGTCCGTGGCCGTAAGTGGCTGCGTTCTCCAGGTAGTTGCCGATGACCTCCGCGAAGGCGAGGCGGTCGACCAGGGCCGTCAGGTCCGGCGGGACACCGATGCGCAGATCCATGCCGCGGGTGTCGGCCTCCGCGAGCCGCTCCAGGAGAAGCCCGAGCAGCCCCACCGGCTCGACGTCGGCCTCGACGGTGCCGGGCCGGCCCCGACCCCCGTGCTGCCCCTGACCGACGGGCTGTCCCCGACCGACCGGCTCCCCCTGCCCACCGGGCTGGCCCTGCCCACCGGGCTGCCCGTGACCGACGGGCTGCCCCTGACCACCAGGTTGCCCCTGCCCACCGAGCCGCCCCTCACCGACCGGCCGGCCCCGACCAACCGGCCGGCCCTGCCCACCGGGCTCTCCCCGACAGCCGAGCTGTCCCCGACCGCCGGGCTCCCCCTCACCGACCAGCCGGCCCCCACCGACCAGCTGGCCGTGCCCACCGAGCTGCCCCCGCCCACCCACCCACTCCTTGCCGTCGATGCGGGCCGCGGTCAGCAACTTCCGCACCAGTGACTGGAGATGGGTCGTGCGCTCGGCGATACGCTCGACGATCTCCGCCCTGCGGTCGGCGGTGAGGCCGGGCGGCTCCTCCTGCAGGACGTGCACAAGGGTGCCGAGTGCCGCGAGCGGGTTGTGCAGCTGGTGCGCGGCCACCGCGACCACCACGGTCCGCTCCTCCAGCGCGTGCTCCAGGGCCTGTTCGGCCTCGCGCCTGCGCGTGGCGTCGCGCAGCGCGGCCACGTACAGCCGCTCGCCGTCGAGCCGGGCGGCCGTCACGCGCATCTCCACCGCCCTGGTCCCGCCGGCCGGCAGCACGAGCACGACCTCGGTGGACTCGCCCGCCACCAGCGGGAAGCCGAACTCGGAGCCGATCACCTCGGCCAGGGGGCGCTCCAGGAGGGCGGCGGCGGCCGGGTTGCAGGCCCGCACCACCCCGGCGCCGTCGACCGCGACGATCCCGTCCGCCGAGGCGTGCAGCACGGCCCGGTAGAGCTCCTCCGGTTCCGGCTCAGCCATCGCGCGGGTCGCCGCTCCCCTCCATGGCGTCCGGGCCCGACGGGTCCGCGTCCGTCATGACGTGCTCGCCCCGCTCCGCCGTCCCGGGCCCCGTCACCACGCCGCTCCCCACGAAGATGTGCGCGACACTGCGCATCGGCTCCCCGACGTGCATGCCCCTCTCACTGATGAACACCTCGCGCACATGGTGGTCGTGATCGGTGCCCCGGGTCTTGAGGACGGCCAGGGCCCGGCGCACGACGCCGACGTGCTCCACGTACCGCAGCAGCAGGTTGACGTCGGTGAGGCTGGCGAGCTCCACCGTGATCGCCGCGCCGTCCGAGGGTCCGGACGACGTGGGCGCCGAGGTGATCAAGGTGGTGATCTCGTTCGACTGCAGGACGGCGCCCAGCGAGATCACGAAGTCGAGCAGGGCGCGCGGCCCCGCGACGCGCTGCAGGGCGGACAGGCTGTCGATCGCGACCCGGTGCGGCCTGAACTCGTCGATGTTGCGCTTGAGTTGGATGAAGTGGTCCTCGATGGAGGCGCTCTCCGGGTACTCGGAGGTCAGTCGCAGCGTCCCGGCCCCGATGAGTTTCTTCAGGTCGAGGCCCCAGCCCTGGGCGCTGCGGTGCAGCTGCTCAGGCGTCTCGTCGAAGGAGTAGAACAGCGCGCGCTCGCCCCGCTCGTGGGCGGCGGCCGTGAAGAACAGACTGGTGAGGGTCTTGCCCGTGCCGGTGGGGCCGGTGAGCATGACGATCGCGTCGCGGTAGACGCCTCCTCGGCACATGGCGTCGAGCCCACTGTTGCCCAGCGTCACCCGTTCCCAGGTGGGCCTGCTGCGCGGGCGCAGATACGCGATCGGCATGACGACGATGCCCGCACCCGGGTCGATGGTGAACTGCCACTCGCCCGTACGGTGCCGGGCCCCGCGGAACTTGACGATCTCGACCGTGCGCCGCCTCCGCCCCTCGGTCAGTGTGTTGCGCAGCATGATCACGTTGTTGAGGGCGAACTCCTCGACGCTGTGCCGTACGGGGCTCAGGCTGTTGCCGTCGGTGCGCTCCGAGGTGAACACCGCGGTGACGCCGAGGGCTTCGAGGGCGGCGGCGATGCGCAGCAGCTCGTGCCGGACGACCGCCGTGTCGGGAAAGCGCAGGAAGACGGAGTCGAGGGAGTCCAGGGAGACCCTGCGGGCGCCGGTGCCTCCACGGCACGCCGGATCCTCGCGAGCACCGCCGTGAAGTCGTACGCCCCGATCACGGGACTCTCCTCGTTGAGGTCGGGCGTGGCGTCCACGAACACCCAGCGGCCGTCGGCCTCCCAGTCGGCCACGGTGAAGCCCAGCGAGAGCGCGTTGCGGCGAATGTCCTCGGGGGTCTCCTCGAAGGTGACGAAGACGCCGGGCTCGTCGTGGGCGAGCACCCCACGGGCCAGGAACTCCAGGGCGAACAGGGTCTTTCCGCTGCCCGTCGTCCCGGCCACGAGCGTCGCGCGGCCGTCCGGCAGGCCGCCGAGCGCGAGCTGGTCGAAGCCGCTGATGCCGGTGGCGAGGCGGGCCGCACCGGCCGCTCGCCGCGCGTGGTGCCCGCCGCCGCTCATGAGCCCCTCGCCGTGTCTTCGCCGGTCATGTCCGCCCCGCTCTCCTGGTCCACCCCGTTCCACACACCGAGCAGCCCGAGCGCGGCTGCGGCGCGGTCGGTGTCCGCGAGGTCCCCGATCACCCTGCGGCGCGGCGGCGGAGCCACGCGCACCACCGTCGGTGTCGCGAAGACCCGTGCCTCGTCGGCGAGTTCCGGCTTCCCCAGGACGTCGACAACCTTGATCTCGAAGCGGTTGGGGATGTGCGTACAGCACAGCAGCCGTAAGTTCGCCAACGCGGTCGTGGACCGCTCCGTGGTTCCTGCGGCGTACAGCACGAACGAATATGTGGTCACCGTCGGTGCCCCGTTCCTTGCCGTGCCGAGCCGTCGCCCCTTCCCCGGTCGCACGTAGCAACTCTCCTGCGCACCCGCCGACTCGCACCAGATACGGGGAGCGTATTTCCGGTGCGGGAAGGCCGCCCGAAGCCGGTCGGGCCTGACGGTGCGGCCATGGGCCCATACGCTGGAGAGGGCTCCCCTCCCCAGCGGAAGGGACGTTCCGGAAATGATCCGCGTGCTCGTGGTGGAGGACGAACGAGCCCTGGCCGAGGCGCTGGCCATCGCGATCGGAATCGAGTCCGACCTGGAGTGCGTGGCGGCCGTGGGGACGGTCGACGAGGCGCTGCGGGAGGCGGCCCGTCGACCGCCCACGGTGACGCTCATGGACATCCATCTGCCGGGCACCGACGGCATCGAGGGCTCCCGGCTGCTCAAGGCCGCGCACCCCGGCACGCGCGTCGTCTTCCTCACCGCCGATCCGCGCCCGGACCAGCTGATGCGCGCCGTGGCGGCGGGCGCCTCCGGGTTCCTCGCCAAGCACAGCGCGTTCCGCGACGTCCTCGCCGCGATCCGCAGCACCGCCCAGGGAAAGCTCCTGGTCGAGGAGTCGGCGCTGCGGCGCGCGGACGGGGCTCCCGGGGGCGGGCTCACCGCCCGCGAGCACGAGGTCCTGGTGCTGCTCGCGCGGGGCCAGGACCTGAAGACGATCGCCGAGCGCCTGGTCCTGAGCCGGCACACGGTGCGCGGCCATGTGAAGAGCGTGCTCGCGAAGCTGGGCGCGCACAGCCAGCTGGAGGCGGTGGTCACGGCCACGCGCCGCGGCATCCTGCCGGGCCGGAGGCCGTGAGGGGCCGCGCACAGCGAGCAGCGAGCAGCGGGAGTGGGCAGTGGGTAACGGGCAGCAGGTCGCGGGCAGCCCATCTGAGGGATGGATCGGCCCCGTTGAGGGATGGCAGCGGGCCCGGTCCGGCTTCTATCGTTCCCTGTATGCGGTTGTCACGACGGCGGGCAGACCGGCTCCCCCGTCGAGCGGCTTTCCCTGACCCACGTCGCACCCGGCCGGACAACCGCACCGACCCGGCCGAGGGCCGTCGGCCCAAGTCCCCTTCCATGTCGCGGCGCGCACAGCAGCGATCTCCCCGCGACAGCGCGTGGGACCGAGATTCGCCCGTCTCCCGCCGGGCGAAGCCCCCGGCGGCCCCTTCCTCGTGAGCACCTCCCGGGAATCCGTCACCGCCTCCCGGGAATCCGTCACCGCTTCCCGGGAATCCGCGCCAACGCCGCCGAAGCCGCCGCCGCGAGCCGCGGAAATCCGCATGCCTCGGTCAGCACGGGCCGCGCCCGCGCGTCCCCCAGCGCACCGAGCCCCTCCACGCACGCCAACGCGACCTTCCCGTACGGGTCGTGGGGGTTCAGGCGCCGCCGCAGCGTGGCGATCAGGGCGGGCGCCGACTCGGGGGCGCGCAGCTCCGTGAGCAGGCGGACGGGGTGGAGGGCGTAGGCGACGCGCAGCTCGTTCGTCGCGAGGGCCGCCGCCGCGCGGGCGGTGCGCGGGTCGCGCAGCCGCCCCAGGGCGTAGGCGGCGGCCGCGCACCGGGGCGGGTCCCGGTGGTTGAGGAGCAGAACGAGGGACTCGAAGGCCCGCCGGTCCCCCGCGACGCCGAGCCGCACCGCCGCCAACTCCCGCGCCCACAGGGGCTGTCCGTCGGCGGTCAGCACCCCGGCGAGCTCATCGAGGTCCGCGATCGCCGTGAGCCGCGCATACGCCCCCGAGCCCGCCGCTCCCGCCTCCCGCCGTAAACGTTCCGTCACCGTCCGCAACTCCGCATCCATGTCGGGAGCCTAGGCAACTTGCCGGGCCCGCGCGACGTAGGTCACAGAGATCGGCGAACGATGAGGGCTGGCGCGCTCGTTACTCGCCGGTTAATCTCATGTGAGCGGGGCACACTCCCCGTGGCACACAGCACGACCTCGCAGTGGCCTGGTGACGCAGCCGCTGTGAGTGCCCAGTCGGTTCGGTACCTCAGGCACCCAGAGCACCTCAGGTACTTCATCACGACGTCGGCCCCGGGACAGGGCCCGTCGGCTCCCTTCACCAGGCGTGCGCACGCCCTGCACCGCAGCGCGCCGCCCGGTCGCGACAGGCACCAACTCCCGCACGCCGTGCGCCCTTTCGGCGTCCCCGCGTGCACCCCTCAGTCGTCACTCACCTCCTGGAGTCCACCCATGGACGCTCCCACTCCCCTGCCCTTGACCACCGTCGCCGTCGTCGGTCTCGGCACGATGGGCACCGGCATCGCCGAGGTGCTGGCCCGCGCCGGGCGTGAGGTCATCGGCATCGACATCAGCGAGCGGGCGGCCGCCCAGGCCGTGACCGCCCTGGAGTCCTCGACCGCGCGGGCCGTGCGCCGCGAGCGCCTCACCGAGAGCGAGCGCGGCGACGTCCTCGCCCGCTTCCGCACGTTCACCGACCTGCAGGCCGCCGCCGATGCCGACCTGGTGATCGAGGTCGTCCCCGAGTCGTACGAGATCAAGCAGCAGATCTTCCGCGAGCTGGACTCCGTGGTCCGCCCCGACACGATCGTCGCGACCGGGACCAACGCCCTGTCCGTGACCCGCCTCGCCGCCGAATCGGCGCGCCCCGAGCGGGTGTTGGGCCTGCACTTCTTCAACCCGGCGCCCGCCATGAAGCTCGTCGAGGTGGTCTCCTCCGTCCTGACCGCCCCGACCGCCGTCGCCGCCGTCACCGACCTCGCGCTCGCCCTCGGCAAGGAGCCCGTGGCCGTGGGCGACCGCCCCGGCTTCGTCGCCGACGGCCTGCTCTTCGGCTACCTCAACCAGGCCGCCACGATGTACGAGGCGAAGTACGCGAGCCGCGAGGACATCGACGCCGCGATGAAGCTGGGCTGCGGCCTGCCGATGGGCCCGCTCGCCCTGCTCGACCTGATCGGCGTCGACACCGCCCGCACCGTCCTGGACGCGATGTACTCGGAGTCGCACGACCGCCTCCACGCCCCCGCCCCGATCCTCAAGCAGCTCAGCGAGGCGGGCCTGACCGGCCGCAAGTCCGGGCGCGGCTTCTACACGTACGAGGAGCCGGGCAGCGCGGTGGTGGTGCGCGACGCCCTGACCCCGCTGGAGGGCGGCGCGACCGCCGAGGGGCGCCCCGTGCGCTCCGTGGGCGTCGCGGGCTCGGGCACGATGGCGTCCGGCATCGCGGAGGTCTTCGCGAAGGCCGGGTACGACGTGGTGCTGGCGGCCCGCAGCGAGGAGAAGGCGGAGAAGGCCAAGTCCCGTATCGGCACGTCCCTTTCGCGCTCCGTCGACAAGGGCCGGCTGACCGCGGAAGCGGCCGCGGAGACCCTGGCCCGGATCACCCCGGCGGGCAGCTACGACTCCTTCGCGGACGTCGATCTCGCCGTGGAGGCGGTCGCCGAGGACCTGGAGGTCAAGCAGCAGCTGTTCGCGGCGCTCGACAAGGTCTGCAAGCCCGGCGCGATCCTCGCCACGACCACCTCCTCCCTGCCAGTGGTGGCCTGCGCCCGCGCCACCTCGCGCCCGCGCGACGTGATCGGCATGCACTTCTTCAACCCCGCCCCGGCGATGAAGCTCGTCGAGGTGGTCCGCACGGTCCTCACCACGGACGACGTGCACGCGACCGTCCGCGACCTGTGCACCAGGATCCGCAAGCACCCGGTGGACTGCGGCGACCGCGCGGGCTTCATCGTGAACGCGCTGCTGTTCCCGTACCTGAACAACGCGATCAAGATGGTCCAGGAGCACTACGCCTCGCTCGACGACATCGACGCCGCGATGAAGCTCGGCGGCGGCTACCCCATGGGCCCCTTCGAGCTCCTGGACGTCGTCGGCCTGGACGTCTCGCTGGCCATCGAGCGCGTCCTGCACCGCGAGTTCCGCGACCCGGGCCTGGCCCCGGCCCCGCTCCTGGAACACCTGGTGGCCGCGGGCTGCCTCGGCCGCAAGTCCGGCCGCGGCTTCCGCGAATATGCCCGTCGCTGAGCCGGGCAGGGCCGGGTACGACGGCCGGGCGGACGGCCCCGCGCCCGCGCGCGGGGCCCTGCGTAGGGAACGTACGGACTGGGGCGGGCTGCTCGATCCGCCGGGCGGCCCCGTCCCGGCTCCGCACCACGCCACGCATATGCAGTACGTTCAGGGCATGCCCAAGGCCGCCAAGTCCTCACGTACCGCCCCGCCCGACCCCGCTCCGGAGAGCTCGGCCGGGAGCCGCGCCGCGGCCCAACGGCTCAAGATGCGCCGGGAGCTGGCGGCCGCGGCGATGGAGCTGTTCGCCACCAAGGGCTACGAGGCGACGACGGTCGACGAGATCGCGGCGGCGGCCGGGGTGGCCCGCCGCACCTTCTTCCGCCACTTCCGCTCCAAGGAAGAGGCGATCTTCCCGGACCACGACGACACCCTGATCCGCGCGGAGGCGGTCCTGAACGCCGCCCCGGCCCACGAGCACCCGCTCGACACGGTCTGCCGCGGCATCAAGGAAGTCATGAAGATGTACGCGGCATCGCCCGGCGTCTCCGTCGAGCGCTACCGCCTCACCCGCGAGGTGCCCACCCTGCGCGAGCGCGAGATCGCCTCGGTGGCCCGCTACGAGCGCCTCTTCACCCGCTATCTCCTGGGCCACTTCGACGAGCAGGCCCACCACGACGGCAACGACGACCCGCTGCTCGCCGAGGTCGCCGCGTCGGCCGTCGTGACGGCCCACAACCACGTGCTGCGGCGGTGGCTGCGGGCCGGGGGCCAGGGGGACGTGGAGACGCACCTGGACCACGCGTTCGCGATCGTGCGGCGCACCTTCGGCACGGGGATCGGCGCGGGCCGCGACTCGGCGTCGGCCGCCACGCCCGCGGCGACGGCGTCGGCGCAGGGCGAGGTCCTGGTCACGGTGGCGCGGACGGACGCGCCGCTGGAGGAGATCATGGGGACGATCGAGAAGGCGCTGCGCGAGCGTTCGTAGCGCCTTCCCGTCCTCGTCCCGCCCCCTCCTGGTGGACTGCTCAGCTCACGGCCAGCTGGTAGCGCAGCTTCCCCTTCGCCCGGGCGCCGAGGCGGTCGTAGAACCGGATGGCGCCCGTGTTCCAGGGCGGCGTCTGCCACTGGACCTGTGCGAGCCCGAGCTCCCGCGCCTCGTCCACGACGGCCTGCACGAGCCGCTCCCCGACCTTGAGCCCCCGGCAGCCCTCGCGCAGGAACAGGCAGTCCATGTGCAGATACTCCGCACCGTCCCACGTGGAGATCTCGGGCGCGCACGTGGCGTACCCGACGATCTCCCCACCACCTGACTCGTCGCTCAACTCGGCGACGAAACACCGCAGTCGGGGCTCCCGGACCCCGAACAGCAGCGCCTCCAGACGCTCGGCGAGGTCCGCCGGCGGGGGTGAGGCGTTCTCGTAGGCGGCATGCTCACTCGCGAGCAGGGCGACGTCGCGAAGGTCACCGGCACGGGCACGCCGCACCCGGGCACCACGCGCGCCGGCAACGCCCGTCGCACCCATCGCCCCCGTCGCACCCATCGCCCCCGCCGCGCCCGTCACCGGACCTCCCCCTCCAGCACGTCCTCGCCCCAGGCCGCCAGCCGCTCATCCACGGTGCCGTGCCCGTCGAGCACATGCCGGGTGAAGGCGTCCCGCTCATGCGCCAGGACCGCCGCCTCCCACACGCAGGGGGCCAAGCCCGCCCGGCCCGGCCGGAGTTGGGCGGGGTCACCGGCCGGACCGGTGAAGACGGCGAGGTCGGACATATAGCCCTCGATCCAGGTGTGCACGAGGACGTAGTCACCGTCGCCCCCGGCGTGGACGAGCACGACGGACAGCCCGAGGGACCCGCGCTGCGGGGCCGAAGCGAGATGCCGGGCGGCGACCCGCAGCGCGCTCTCCACACCCTCGTCATCGACACTCCGCCCAGGAGCCTCGATCACACAGACCTTCAAGAGATGCCCGGCAACCGAGCGACTCCCCAACGACCGCACGGCACGGGCGTGATAGCCGTCGGCCAGCGCCAGCAGAGCATCCGAATCGACAAGATCAGTCATGCACTCATGATGCACGGGAGGGACGGAGGGCCGACGGGGCGAGGTCGTCCCCGGGCAGGCCGACGTCACCGCTCTGCCACTCCGGGTCATAGGCGCAGGGCACGGACGCACCGCCGGTGAAGTACTCCCGGTCCTGGTACCAGGTGAAGGACATCCGCTGATCCCCACCGTCCCGCTGGACGAAGAGATCCCACGAATCCCCCTTGCCCTTGCCGCCCTCGCGGTAGGAGCTGACCTCCCAGCCGTCCTCCTCCAGGTGCCGCCGCAGCTTCCGCAGCCCGGGAACGGCCTGACCGGCGGGGACGTGGTTCACGGCCCAGCGATGGCTCATCGCGTAGGCACCGTCAACGGTCTTGTCGGCCAGCCCCAGCAGCCCCCCGTCGTAGCAGTAGCCGGAGCTGAAGGTGTTCTCCGTGCTCACGCCGATGCGCTCGACGCCCGGCCGTACGGTGCGCTGGAACCCCATGAGGTCGTACGCCTCCTGAGACCGCTCGAAG
Organism: Streptomyces sp. NPDC059009; assembly: GCF_042740175.1. Classification (NCBI taxonomy): domain Bacteria; kingdom Bacillati; phylum Actinomycetota; class Actinomycetes; order Kitasatosporales; family Streptomycetaceae; genus Streptomyces; species Streptomyces sp. NPDC059009. The sequence continues at coordinate 80,562 of NZ_JBHYJB010000001.1, forward strand.
GCCCGCCCGGCCATGTCCTCGGGCGCGACCCTGGGGTAGTCCGTCGCCTCCTCTGCCTTCCACACGAGGAGGGCGATCGCCACGAACACGAGCACCACCGCCACGCCACCGCACCCGAGGGCCCCGACGAGGCAGGAGGACGCCTTGGGCTCGGCCGGGGCGACGGGGGTGACGGGGGTGACGGGGGTGACGGGGGTGACGGGTGCGGGAGTCTCTTGGGACATGCGGGGACGGTATGCCGGTGGAGGGGCCCGGCGGATGGGGGCGGATACCCGGGCAGGGGTGGGTACGCGTACTCAATCGATCTACGCCGCCGCCGCGGGCGGGCCCTCGCACGCCTCTGACCTGCACTGATCGATCATCGCTCAAAAAGTTTTGGCACCCAGTGTCTTGCACGCTGGCACGCCGTGCCATACGTTGAAGTCGTCCGGGCGGCCGGCGTACAGAGATCTTCCGTACGCCGGCTGTCCCCGCAAACCCCGCACCGACGGGGCGAGCGCGCCCGGACGCCTGCGTCACAGGCAACCTCCCGCGCACACACAGCGCTGCCGAAGCTCCACCCCCGCCGAACCGACGGCACAGCTCTCACAGCAGCACCCCCTCAGCAGCAATTCAGCAGCAGCAATGACGCATCCCGACGAAACCCTCAGCGCCCTCTCAGCGCTCGCCGGAGGCACCCCGTGAACGAAATCCTGGACGCAATCCAGTCGCAGACTCGGACATCGAGCGGCTCCGCCGCGGTCACGTCCGCCGACTTCGCCGCTCTCCCCCTGCCGGAGTCGTACCGCGCGGTCACCGTCCACAAGGACGAGACGGAGATGTTCGCCGGGCTCACCACCCGCGACAAGGACCCCCGCAAGTCCCTGCACCTCGACGACGTCCCGGTTCCCGAACTCGGCCCCGGCGAGGCCCTGGTGGCCGTCATGGCCAGCTCGGTGAACTACAACTCGGTGTGGACCAGCATCTTCGAGCCGCTCTCGACCTTCGGGTTCCTCGAAAGGTACGGAAAGCTCAGCGAGCTGACGAAGCGTCACGACCTGCCGTACCACGTCATCGGCTCCGACCTCGCGGGCGTCGTCCTGCGCACCGGCCCCGGCGTCAACGCCTGGCACCCCGGCGACGAGGTCGTCGCGCACTGCCTCTCCGTCGAGCTGGAGTCCAGCGACGGGCACAACGACACGATGCTCGACCCGGAGCAGCGCATCTGGGGCTTCGAGACCAACTTCGGCGGCCTCGCCGAGATCGCCCTCGTCAAGTCCAACCAGCTCATGCCGAAGCCGGACCACCTGAGCTGGGAGGAGGCGGCCGCTCCCGGGCTCGTCAACTCCACCGCCTACCGGCAGCTCGTCTCCCGCAACGGCGCCGGGATGAAGCAGGGCGACAACGTCCTGATCTGGGGCGCGAGCGGTGGACTCGGCTCGTACGCCACGCAGTTCGCGCTCGCGGGCGGCGCCAACCCGATCTGTGTCGTCTCCAGCGAGCAGAAGGCCGACATCTGCCGGTCCATGGGCGCCGAGGCGATCATCGACCGCAGCGCCGAGGGCTACAAGTTCTGGAAGGACGAGCGCACCCAGGACCCCAAGGAGTGGAAGCGCTTCGGCAAGCGCATCCGCGAGTTCACCGGCGGCGAGGACATCGACATCGTCTTCGAGCACCCCGGCCGCGAGACCTTCGGCGCCTCGGTCTACGTCACCCGCAAGGGCGGCACCATCACCACCTGCGCCTCCACCTCGGGCTACATGCACGAGTACGACAACCGCTACCTGTGGATGTCCCTGAAGCGCATCATCGGCTCCCACTTCGCCAACTACCGCGAGGCGTGGGAGGCCAACCGCCTCATCGCCAAGGGCAAGATCCACCCGACGCTCTCCAAGGTGTACCCCCTCGAGGAGACCGGGCAGGCCGCCTACGACGTGCACCGCAACCTCCACCAGGGCAAGGTCGGCGTCCTCGCCCTCGCGCCCACCGAGGGTCTGGGCGTGCGCGACGAGGAGAAGCGCGCCCGGCACATCGACGCCATCAACCGCTTCCGCAACATCTGAACTGCCCCAGGAGCGCGTACAGATGACTGAGCGTCAGAAGGACCGCCCGTGGCTCATGCGCACCTACGCCGGTCACTCCACGGCGGAGGCGTCGAACGAGCTGTACCGGCGCAACCTCGCCAAGGGCCAGACCGGTCTGTCGGTCGCGTTCGACCTGCCGACGCAGACGGGCTACGACCCGGACCACATCCTCGCCCGCGGTGAGGTCGGCCGGGTCGGCGTCCCGGTCTCCCATCTCGGGGACATGCGCAGGCTGTTCCAGGACATCCCCCTGGAGCAGATGAACACCTCGATGACCATCAACGCCACCGCGATGTGGCTCCTGGCGCTCTACCAGGTGGTCGCCGAGGAGCAGGGCGCCGACATCACCAGGCTCCAGGGGACGACGCAGAACGACATCGTCAAGGAGTACCTGTCGCGGGGCACCCACGTGTTCCCGCCGGGGCCCTCGCTGCGGCTGACGACGGACATGATCACCTACACCGTCGCGCACATCCCCAAGTGGAACCCGATCAACATCTGCTCGTACCACCTCCAGGAGGCGGGCGCGACGCCCGTGCAGGAGATCGCGTACGCCATGTCCACCGCGATCGCCGTCCTCGACGCCGTGCGCGACTCCGGGCAGGTCCCCGAGGAGAAGTTCGGGGACGTCGTGGCCCGCATCTCCTTCTTCGTGAACGCGGGCGTCCGCTTCATCGAGGAGATGTGCAAGATGCGGGCGTTCGGGCAGCTCTGGGACCGGGTCACGCGCGAGCGGTACGGGATCACCGACCCCAAGCAGCGCCGCTTCCGTTACGGGGTGCAGGTCAACTCCCTCGGTCTGACCGAGGCGCAGCCCGAGAACAACGTCCAGCGGATCGTGCTCGAGATGCTGGCCGTGACGCTGTCGAAGGACGCACGCGCGCGTGCCGTGCAACTTCCGGCCTGGAACGAGGCGTTGGGGCTCCCCCGGCCCTGGGACCAGCAGTGGTCGCTGCGCATCCAGCAGGTGCTCGCGCACGAGTCGGACCTCCTGGAGTACGAGGACATCTTCGCGGGCTCGCGGGTCGTCGAGGCGAAGGTGGACGCCCTCGTCGAGGCGTCCCTGGCGGAGATGGACCGGATCGAGCAGATGGGCGGCGCGATGGCCGCCGTCGAGTCGGGCTATCTGAAGTCGCAGCTCGTCTCCTCGCACGCCGAGCGGCGCGCCCGCATCGAGTCCGGCGAGGAGAAGATCGTCGGCGTCAACTCCTTCGAGTCGACGGAGCCGAGCCCGCTCACCTCGGACCTGGACACCGCGATCATGACGGTGGACCCGGCGGTCGAGGCGCGCGTGGTGGCGGCGCTCGACACCTGGCGCACCACGCGTCAGGAGTCCTCCGACCGCCAGGGCGAGGGCGACCCGTTCCACTACCCGACCACCCGGCAGGCCCTCGACCACCTCAAGGAGGTGGCCGCGGGGACGGGCAACCTCATGGAGGCCACCCTGGAGTGCGCACGCGCCGGTGTGACGACCGGCGAGTGGTCGGGCGCCCTGCGGGAGGTCTTCGGCGAGTTCCGGGCGCCCACGGGCGTCTCCAGCGCTCCGGTGGCCGTCACCGCCGAGGCGGGCACGCCGCTGGCCGTCGTGCGCGAGAAGGTCGAGAAGACCGCCGCGGACCTCGGCGTCGGCAAGCTCCGCTTCCTGGTCGGCAAGCCGGGCCTGGACGGGCACTCCAACGGCGCCGAGCAGATCGCCGTCCGCGCGCGGGACGCCGGCTTCGAGGTGGTCTACCAGGGCATCCGGCTCACGCCCGAGCAGATCGTGGACGCCGCGCTCGCGGAGGACGTGCACGCCGTGGGCCTGTCGATCCTCTCGGGCTCGCACGCGCAGCTCGTGCCGGACGTCCTGGAGCGGCTGCGCACGGCGGGCGCGCCCGACATTCCCGTGATCGCGGGAGGCATCATCCCCAACAGCGACGCCGAGGACCTGAAGGCCGCGGGTGTGGCCGCCGTCTTCACCCCCAAGGACTTCGGCATCACGGAGATCATCGGCCGTATCGTCGACGAGATCCGGAAAGCGAACAAGCTCGACCCTCTGGAGGTCCCCGCATGACCGCGCCCATCAACCGCCTTCGCCCGCGCCGCTCGTGCCTGGCCGTACCCGGCTCCAACCCCCGCTTCCTGGAGAAGGCCCAGGGCCTCCCGGCCGACCAGGTCTTCCTGGACCTGGAGGACGCCTGCGCCCCGCTGGCCAAGCCGGAGGCCCGGCACACCATCGTCAAGTTCCTCAACGAGGGCGACTGGACGGGCAAGACACGGGTCGTGCGCGTCAACGACTGGACGACCGAGTGGACGTACCGCGACGTCGTCACGGTCGTCGAGGGCGCCGGTCAGAACCTCGACTGCATCATGCTGCCGAAGGTGCAGACGGCCGACCAGGTCGTGGCCCTCGACCTCCTCCTGACCCAGATCGAGAAGACGATGGGCTTCGAGGTCGGCAAGATCGGCATCGAGGCGCAGATCGAGAACGCCCAGGGGCTCAACAACGTCAACGCGATCGCGGAGGCGTCCCCGCGCGTCGAGACGATCATCTTCGGCCCGGCCGACTTCATGGCGTCGATCAACATGAAGTCCCTCGTCGTCGGCGAGCAGCCGCCCGGCTACCCGGCGGACGCGTACCACTTCATCCTGATGAAGATCCTGATGGCGGCCCGCGCCAACAACCTCCAGGCGATCGACGGCCCCTACCTCCAGATCAAGAACGTCGACGGCTACCGCGAGGTCGCAGGCCGTGCCGCCGCGCTCGGCTTCGACGGCAAGTGGGTGCTGCACCCCGGCCAGGTGGAGGCGGCCAACGAGGTGTTCTCGCCCTCCCAGGAGGACTACGACCACGCCGAGCTGATCCTGGACGCGTACGAGTACTGCACGTCCGAGGCGGGCGGCAAGAAGGGCTCGGCGATGCTCGGCGACGAGATGATCGACGAGGCGAGCCGGAAGATGGCGCTCGTCATCTCCGGGAAGGGCCGTGCGGCGGGCATGCAGCGCACGTCGAAGTTCGAAGCCCCGGAGGCGTAAGACACCATGCAATTCGGCCGCACCTACGAAGAGTTCACCGTCGGGGACGTCTACAAGCACTGGCCCGGCAAGACGGTCACCGAGTACGACGACCACCTCTTCTGTCTCCTGACGATGAACCACCACCCCCTCCACATGGACACCAACTATGCGGAGAAGACGACGGACTTCGGGAAGAACGTCGTCGTGGGCAACTACATCTACTCGCTCCTGCTCGGCATGTCCGTGCCGGACGTCTCCGGCAAGGCGATCGCCAACCTGGAGATCGAGTCGCTGAAGCACGTGGCGCCGACCTTCCACGGCGACACGATCTACGGCGAGACGACCGTCCTCGACAAGACGCCCTCGAGGTCGAAGAGCGACCGCGGGATCGTCTACGTGGAGACCAAGGGCTACAAGCAGGACGGCACGCTGGTCTGCGTGTTCCGCCGCAAGGTGATGGTGCCCACCGAGACGTACATCAAGGAGCGCGGCGGCGAACAGCCCGGCCGCCCGGAGCTGAACGCCCCTTCGAAGAGCACGGAGAAGTAGCCATGAGCCGACTCGCCCAGACCGCCGGACTCACCGACGTCCAGCAGGAGATCCTGTCCACCGTCCGGGACTTCGTCGACAAGGAGATCATTCCGGTCGCCACGGAGCTGGAGCACCGCGACGAGTACCCGCAGCAGATCGTCGACGGCCTCAAGGAGTTGGGGCTCTTCGGCCTCATGATCCCGGAGGAGTACGGGGGTCTGGGCGAGTCGCTGCTCACCTACGCGCTGTGCGTGGAGGAGATAGCGCGTGGCTGGATGTCGGTGTCCGGCATCATCAACACGCACTTCATCGTGGCGTACATGCTCAAGCAGCACGGCACGCAGGAGCAGAAGGAGACCTTCCTTCCGCGGATGGCGCTCGGCGAGGTGCGCGGCGCGTTCTCGATGTCGGAGCCGGGCCTCGGCTCTGATGTGTCGGCGATCACATCCAAGGGCGTCAAGGACGGCGACGAGTACGTCCTCAACGGCCAGAAGATGTGGCTGACGAACGGCGGATCGTCGACTCTGGTGGCCGTTCTGTGCCGAAGTGACGAAGGACACCCCGAGGGGACCGCGCCCCACAAGTCGATGACGACCTTCCTCGTCGAGAAGGAGCCCGGCTTCGGAGAGGTCCGGCCCGGCCTCACCATCCCCGGGAAGATCGACAAGATGGGTTACAAGGGCGTCGACACCACCGAACTCATCATGGATGAACTGCGCATTCCGGCCAATAGGGTCCTCGGCGGGACCACCGGCCGCGGGTTTTACCAAATGATGGACGGCGTGGAAGTCGGCCGCGTGAATGTCGCCGCGCGTGGCTGTGGCGTCGCTCAGCGTGCCTTCGAACTGGGTGTCTCTTATGCCCAGCAGCGCCACACTTTCGGCAAGCCGATCGCCCAGCACCAGGCGATCCAGTTCAAGCTGGCCGAGATGGCTACCAAGGTTGAGGCCGCCCATGCGATGATGGTCAATGCAGCACGCAAAAAGGACTCCGGGGAGCGAAACGACCTGGAGGCGGGGATGGCCAAGTACCTCGCGTCCGAGTACTGCAAAGAAGTCGTAGAGGACGCGTTCCGGATTCATGGCGGCTACGGCTTCTCCAAGGAGTACGAGATCGAGCGTCTCTACCGCGAGGCACCGATGCTGCTGATCGGTGAAGGTACCGCCGAGATCCAGAAAATGATCATTGGCCGACGACTGCTCGAAGAGTATCGATTCCAGGGCTGAATGCCCGACTTGGGGCGATTTCTTCGGGACGAAGATCACACCCTGTCAACACGCTTCAGCCCCCGACTCGGCTTCCTGGCTTGCCCAGTTGTGGCTCGCAACCGATACCATCCCGGGAAAAGCCGCCGTCCCCCTCTACGCAGCGCGGCATCATCCGCTACGAAGGTCATCCATGCCCCACAGCCAAACCTCTGCACCTCGCGACAGCCGGGCCGGCGTACGCCTCGCGCGCGGAGCATCGCCGTGGCTCCTGCCGACCGTCGCCACCGCGGCACTCAGCGTGGCCAAGGCTCGCCGCTCCAAGGGCGCGGCGGTGGTCGCCGTGCCGGCGACCGCCCTCGCGGCCGGAATGCTGTGGTTCTTCCGCGACCCGGAGCGTGAGATCACCCAGGGCCGGGTGATCTCCCCGGCCGACGGCGTGGTGCAGAGCATCATGCCGTGGAAGGACGGACGCACCCGCGTCGCGATCTTCATGAGCCCGTTGAACGTCCACGTCAACCGCGCGCCCCTCGCGGGCACGGTGACGTCCGTGGAGCACATCCCCGGCGGGTTCGTCCCGGCGTTCAACAAGGAGAGCGAGAACAACGAGCGCGTTGTCTGGCACTTCGACACCGAGCTCGGCGACATCGAGATGATCCAGATCGCGGGCGCCGTCGCGCGGCGCATCGTGCCGTACGTGCCGCAGGGCACGAAGGTGGAGCAGGGCGAGCGGATCGGCCTGATCCGCTTCGGCTCCCGCGTCGACATCTACCTCCCCGAGGGTGTCGAGGTGGACGTCGAGGTCGGTCAGAAGACCGTGGCTGGGGTGACTCGCATTGACCGTGGTTGATCCTGATACACAAGCGGGCTGGGTGCCCGAAGCCGCTGAGGACGACGCGGACGAGGAGATGCCTCTCTCGCTCCGCCTCTCAATAGCGGACACCCTCACGCTCGGCAACGCCACGTGCGGATTCATGGCGGTGTACTTCACCACCACCGGAATCCTCATCCCGCACCTGTCGGGCGACGAGTCGGGCATGGCCCGCAACAGCGCCGCCACCGCGGTGATCCTGATGCTGTGCGCGGCCGTCTTCGACCTCTTCGACGGGCTCGTGGCCCGCAAGCTGCGGTCGTCGCCGATGGGCGCGGAGCTGGACAACCTCTCCGACCTCATCAGCTTCGGCCTGGCCCCCGCGTACTTCGTGCTCGTGTACGGCATGGTCGCCAGAGACGCCCATGAGCGGGTCGCGGCGGTGGGCGCCATCGTGGTGCTGCTGGCGGTGGTGCTGCGGCTTGCGAGATTCTCCTGCGTGACGCTGCCGGACGGCACGTTCCAGGGCATGCCCTCGCCCTTCGGGGCGCTGACGGTGGTCTCGATCGTGCTCCTGGAGCTGCCCTTCGTGGCCACGCTCCTCGCGATCATCGGCACGGCCTGGCTGATGGTGAGCCGGGTCGAGTACCCGAAGCCGCGGGGTCCGCTCGCGGTGGCGATGCTCTCGTGGATCGTCGCGGCCATGGGGCTGCTCGCGGCCTGGGCGTTCGACGCGCCGGGCGGCCAGCTGCTCCTGCAGACCGGCTGCGCGCTCCAGCTCGTCCTCGGCGCGGTGATCCCCCTCTTCGCCACGGCGCGGCGGGTGAACAACTTCCGGGGCAACCGGCGGGAGGCGCGGGAGGCCGAGGCGGCACAGCTGCCGTAACGCCACTCCGGATTTCCGTACGACGCGAAGGGCCCGAACCATGTGGTTCGGGCCCTTCGCCGTTTCCTGTCCCCGCCGGGCCCCTTGCTGCCCTGCCGGTACGAGGATCAGTGCTCGATCCGGGTGGCCGCCCCGGACACCCGCACCCGCGGGTCCCCGGCCCGCAGCTCCACCTCCAGCAGGGAGGGGCTGCCCATGTCGTGGCCCTGGTGGACGGTGAACCGGGCGTCCGACGGGATCAGGTCCAGGGCGCGGAGGTAGCCGCCGAAGGCAGCCGCGGCGGCGCCGGTCGCGGCGTCCTCGACCACGCCGCCGACCGGGAACGGGTCGCGGGCGTGGAAGACGGTCGCCGACTCCCGCCACACCAGCTGCACGGTGGTGAGCCGCAGCCGCTCCATGAGCGCGAGCAGCCGCCCGAAGTCGTGGTCCAGGTCGGCGAGCCGCTCCCGGGTGGCCGCGGCGAGCACCAGGTGTTCGTTGCCGCCGAAGGCGATGCGGGGCGGCAGCGCCTCGTCCAGCTCGGCGCGCGACCACCGGAGCGCGGCGAGGGCCTCGTCGAGGTCGGCGTCCGCGACCTCCCGCACCCGCGGCTCGACGCTGGTCAGGGTGGCCCGCAGGGTGCCGTCCCGCTCCGTGACCGTCACCGGCACCGGGCCCACCGCCGAGTGGAAGAGGAAGTCGCCGGCCCCGGCGCGCTCGGCGAGGGCGACGGAGGTCGCGACCAGGGCGTGCCCGCAGAAGTCGACCTCGGCCTTGGGGCTGAAGAAGCGGACGGTGAAGGAGCGCGGGGCGCCGTCGGGGCCGGGCGTGACGAACGCCGACTCCGAGTAGCCGACCTCGGCCGCGATCGCGAGCATCTGCGGGTCGTCGAGCGCGGCGTCGAGGACGACTCCGGCTCGGTTGCCGCCGGCGGGGTCATCGGAGAAGGCGGTGTAGTGCAGTACGTGGGTCACGGCTTTCCTTCGCTGGGTGGGTGGCCAGGCTGGGGCAGCGAGCAGCGGCTGAGGGCAGCGAGCACCGACGAAGAGCACCGGCGCGGCGGCGAGACCGTCGTCGGCCTCGGCAGATCCTTGGTCAAGACCGACGGTCTCGTCAACGGATAGCCTTCACGTCATGCCCACGACGCCCGAACCCGGGCGGCGGCCGCACACCGGGCGGCGCCGCAACGAGGCCGCGCGGCAGGCGATCCTCGCCGCGACCCGGCGGCTGCTCGCCGAGAACGCGCCCGGCCGGCCGGTGACGGTGGACGCCATCGCCAAGGAAGCCGGGATCGGGAAACAGACGATCTACCGCTGGTGGCCGTCGAAGGGCGCCGTCCTCCTCGAAGCGCTCACGAGCCTCGCCCGCGACGAGGTCCGCACGCCCGACACCGGCGTGCTCGAGTCCGATCTGGCGGCCTTCCTCGGCGACATCTTCCGGGCGGGGACGGCACCGGACAACGCCGCCGTCCTGCGCACCCTGGCCGCCGAGGCGGCGCGCGACGCCCAGGTCGCCGAGCTGCTCCTGGGCTTCACCCGGACCCGGCGCGGCGCCCTCCGCACGCTCCTGGAGCGGGCCCGGGAGCGCGGCGAGGTGGCGCCCGGCACCGACCTGGACCTCCTGGTGGACCAGGCGTTCGGCGTCTACTGGTTCCGCTTCCTGTCGGGCCTCGCCCCGCTGACTCCGGCGGTGGCCCGCGAGCTCGCGCGCACGCTGGCACTGGGCGCCCGCTGACCTCACGACGCGGCCCTCTTTTCCGTGCGGTGGCTACGGCCGCACCAGCACCTTCACGTGCTCCTCCGGCTCCGCCAGCATCGCGAACGCCGCGTCGACGTCATCGAAGCCGACCTCCGCCGTGATCAGCGCTGCCGCGTCGACGGTCCCCTCCGCGATGCGGCGCAGCGTCGCCGCGAACTCCTCCGGCGGGTAGGCCATGCACATGGTGACGGTGATGTCCTTGTAGATCCCGACGACGGGCCGGAACACGTCCTCCGTCATGCACGCCCCGATGAGCAGCACCCGGGTCGAGCGGGGCGCCCGGTGGAGGACGGTGTTGAGCATGCCGGGCCGCCCGGAGCACTCGTAGACGGTCAGCTCCTGCCCGGCGGACGACGCCTCCCGCCACGCGTCGAAGGGGTCCCGCTCCCCGGGGTCCACGACGACATGCGCCCCGAAGCGCCCGGCGAGGGACCGCCGCTTCTGTGCGGGCTCCGATACGACGACGGGCGCGACGCCGCGCTCCAGCAGGGCCGCGGTGGCGCCGAGGCCGATGGGGCCCGCCCCGAGGACGAGGGCGCCGGAGCCGGGCGCGGGGTCCGCCCGCGCCACGTTCCCGAAGCCGACGGCGAGCGGTTCGGTGAGGGCGGCGACGCGTGGCTCGACGGAGGCGGGGACCGGCACGAGGGCGGCTTCCTGGAGTACGAGGCGCTCGCCGAAGCCGCCGGGAAAGGCGTTGGAGTAGCCGATGGTGCGGAGCGTGCCCGCGCCGTCGAGCGCCCAGGGGAGGCCCACCACGACCTGTCCCTCCCACTCCCCCGGGCCGAGCACCCGCGCGCACAGCTCGTGGCCCATCACCAGGTCCGCGTCCGGGTCGAAGAGGAAGGACTCCGTGCCCGAGTCGCGCGAGGCAGCGAGGAAGTCGGCGGTGTGCCGGGCGGCGGAGAGATCGGACCCGCAGATCCCGGTGGCCAGACTCTCCGCGAGCACCTGCCCGGGCCCCGGCTCGGGCTCGGCCACCTCGTCGACGACGAACCGCCCCCGCCGCAGCACAGCGGCCCGCATCACCGGCCCCCGCTCGCCACGGCCGCCCGCACCGCGTCCCCCATCGCCCCCACGAAGCGCTCGCTGTTCGTGTGGGCCCAGGCCATGGACGCGGTCCGGCCGAGGTTCGCGCCGGTGCAGTGCGGGATCACGTGTTCGGCGAAGAGTTCGTAGCTGCGGCGTCCGGCCTCGGGGGTGCACACGGGCATGTCGGCGATCAGGAGGGTGCCGAAGCCGCCGGTGGCCTCCGTCATGGCCTCGATGCGGGCGATCGCGTCCGCCGGGGAGCCGATGGTGGCGACGCCGAAGACCGGGTAGCCCTCGGTGGTCCACTGTTTGACCGCGTCGGCGGCGCTGCGCCCGTACGGGAGCGACTGGCCCGACAGGCCCTCCAGGTAGCGCACCACGTGCAGCACGCCGTACTCGGCCTGGGTGCGCGCCTCGGCCTCCGTCTCGGCGAGGTGCATCGGCAGGACCAGGCGCCAGGTGCGGCGGTCGGGGGTGTGACCGTGCTCGGCGCACGTCTGCTCGTAGACCGCCCAGTTCGCGGCGAGGGCGTCGAGCCCGGCGGGGGCGGCGGCCGCGAGGGAGAGCAGTCCGATGCCGTGCCGTCCCGCGTGCACGGAGCCGGTGGGCGAGACCGAGGACGCCACCGCCAGTTCGATGCCCTCGGGGCGGCAGGGGCGCAACTGGAGCCGGGCCTCGGCCAGTTCGAACCAGTCGGTGCGCGCGGTGACCGTCTCGCCGCGCAGCAGCCGGACGATCACGTCCAGGGCCTCGCCCATCATGGCGCGCTGCCGCAGCGGGTCGATCCCCATCATGAAGGCGTCCGAGGCCAGCTGCCCCGGGCCCGCGCCCAGCATGACGCGGCCCATCGTCTGCTGGTCGAGCTGCATGATGCGGTCGGCGAGGACGAGCGGGTGGTGGTACGGCAGCGAGTTCACGCCCGTGCCGAGGCGGATGCGGCGGGTGTGCTCGGCGGCCGCCGCGATGAAGACCTCGGGCGAGGCGACCGTCTCGTACCCGGCGGAGTGGTGCTCCCCGATCCACGCCTCGTCGAAGCCGAGCGCGTCGAGGTGGCGCACCAGGTCGATGTCGCGGCGGAGTTGGAGCGCAGGATTGCCGTCGATGCCGTGGTACGGGGCGTGGAAGGTGCCGAAGCGGATGGGGCCGCCCTGCGCCGCCGGGCCTGCGGGTTCTGCCGGTTCTGCCGGTTCTGTGGAGTGCACGCGTACGCCTTTCGCCGGAGACGATGTGTGACGTAATTTCGTGGTGCTCGCTCACTACGTCCTACATGGAGTGGTGTGCAGGGTCAACGGCCGGGACAACGGACAGGAGGCGGTGGGGAGTTGGAAGCGCCACGCACCCGGCGGCGGGGGGACGGCTCCCCGAGCGCCCGGTCACTGCTCCTGACGCTCCTCGGGGAGTACGTCCGCTACCCGGGCCATGAGCGGGTCTGGGCGAGCGCGGCCGTGGCGGCCCTGGGCTCCTGCGGGGTCCGCGAGCCCGCGACCCGCCGCGCCCTGGCCCGGCTCGCGGAGGAGGGCTGGCTGCGCACGGAGTCCGTGGGGCGCCGGGCCCAAGTCGTCCTGGAACCACGGCTCGTCGCGCTCCTCACCGCATGGACGCGCCGCCTGGAGCGCGCCGTGGAGGAGACACCGTGGCGCGGTACGTGGCAGCAACTCCTGCTCCGCGGGCCCGCGCAGAGTCACTCCCTGCTGGCGGAGCAACTCGCCTTCGAAGGCTTCGGCCCGCTCGGCCAGGGCGTGTGGATCGCGGCGGACACCGGGGGCGTGCCCGCCCTGAAGGCCCTGCTGCGCGAACAGGGGCTCGCCCCGCACGTGACCTGGCTGACCTCCCGTACCGAAGACGCGTCCGCCGACGCCGAACTGGTCTCCCGAGCCTGGGACTTGGCTGCGGTGCGCGCGGCCCACGAGGACTTCCTGCGGCGCTTCGCCGAGGCGGAGGTCGCAGCGGAGGTCGCGGCGGTCGCCTCGGGCGACGAGGAGGCGTTCGTGCTGCGCACGCGTCTCGTGCACGCCTGGCGCGGCACCTTCGCGCGGGACCCCCGGCTGCCCGCGGCGCTGCTGCCGGAGGGCTGGCCCGGGGACGCGGCCACGCGGCGGTTCGTCACGACGTGGCGCGCGCTGCGGGACCCGGCGGACCGGCACTGGGCGGCGCTGACCGGGACGCCGGACCGCTGATCGCTCAGGTCTCTCAGGTCTCTCAGGTCTCTCAGGTCTCTCGGGTCTCTCGGGTCTCTCATGAAGAGGTGGTCGCGCCAAGGAACAAGTGGTCGCGTCCGCCCGGGTGGTGACGTCCTCGCATCCCTGCGGTACGCCGGAACTACGCGGTGCGCGAAGGAGCCACGCCATGCCGGATGAGGAAGCACAGCGGACGAAAGGGCGTCTGGACGGCAAGGTGGCCTTCGTCACCGGGGCGGCCGGAGGGCTCGGCCACAGCCACGTCCGGCGCCTCGCGGAGGAAGGCGCCGACCTGGTCGTCGTGGACATCTGCCGGTCGATCGACACCGTGCCGTACGCGCAGTCGACACCGGAGGAGCTGTCCGAAGCCGTCGAGACGGTGCGGGGCCTCGGCCGCCGCGTCGTGGCGCGCGAGGCGGATGTGCGGGACCGGGCCGCCCTCCAGGAGGCGTACGACGCCGGGCTCGACGCGTTCGGGCGGATCGACGTCGTCGTCGCCAACGCCGGGATCGCGCCGCTGCTGGTGGAGGACCGGGTGCAGGCGTGGCACGACGCCATCGACGTGAACCTCACCGGCACCTTCCACACCGTCGAGGTGGCCATCCCGTCGATGATCGAGGCCGGGCAGGGCGGCTCGATCGTGATCGTCAGCTCCACCGCGGGCCTGGTCGGCATCGGCGGGGCCAGCAACGGCGGCCTGGGCTACGCCGCTTCCAAGCACGGCGTGGTCGGGCTGATGCGCTCGTACGCCAACAACCTCGCCCGGCACAGCATCAGGGTGAACTCCGTGCACCCGACCGGCGTGGCCACCCGCATGGTGGCCGACCCCGCCATGGCCGAGTTCGTCGCCCAGGACCCGATGCTGTCCGAGGGGGCGCCCAACGCCCTTCCGGTGGACACGATCGAAGCGGTCGACGTGTCCCACGCCGTCCTGTGGCTGGCCTCGGATGAGGCCCGCTACGTCACCGGCGTCACGCTGCCCGTCGACGCCGGATTCATCAACCGCCGCTGAGCCGCCGATCCGGAGGTGGAGCGCCATGTCCGAGCCGAGCACCGAGCCGAGCGCCATGACCGATCAGTACGCGGATCCGTACGCGGCTCCGCACGCGGACACGATTCTGGTGGGTGGGCGCGTCAAGACGCCGTCGGGCTGGGCCGAGGGGCTCACCGTGCGCGCCGGGGTCATCGAGACGGTCGGCGGCCGCGACGAGGTGCTGCGGCGGCGCGGGCCGGGGACGCGGGTCCTCGACCTGGCCGGTGCCACCGTGCTGCCGGGCCTGCACGACCTGCACGTGCACCCGGTGTACGCCGGGATCCGTGAACGCCGCTGCAAGATCCCGCAGGGCTCGGACCTGACCGACACCCTCCGTATCGTCGCCGAGCACGTCTCCCGGGCGGCCCCGGGCACCTGGGTCCTCGGCGGGCAGTGGGACGCGTCGGCGCTCGGCACCGTCCCCGACCGGACCATGCTCGACGCGGTCGCCCCCGGCCACCCCGTCGTCCTGGAGGACACCAGCGGGCACAGCTCATGGGCGAACAGCGCGGCACTGGAGGCCACCGGCATCGGCCCCACCACGCCTGACCCCGTGGGCGGCTTCTTCGAGCGGGACGCCGCGGGGAATCCGAGCGGCATACAGCGCGAGGCCGCCGTCGATCTCCTCGTCGCGGCGGCGCCCAAGCCTGCCGATGAAGAGATCGAGGAGGCGCTGGAGTGGTCCCTCGGCGAGATGCTCTCGTACGGGATCACGTCGTTCACCGAAGCGGCGGTCGGGTTCACCGCCGGACCGCGGGCCGAACTGCGCGCCTACACGCGGCTCGCCGCACGCGGCGCGATCAGGCAGCGCGTGCGCCTCTGCCTCGTGTGGTCCCCCGTCGACCCCGTGTGCGAGGACGTGATCGCCGCCCGCAACCTCTGCGCGAGCCCCCACCTCGCGCCGGACTGCGTGAAGATCTTCCTCGACGGGGTGCCGACCGACAGCCGCACGGCGGCGATGCTCGAGCCGTACAAGGACACGGCGGGACGCGACGACGAGGCCGGCCGGCACGGCATGCTCGCGATCGCCCCGGCGGTCCTCGACCATGCGGTGACCCGGTTCGACCGGATGGGCATCACGGTCAAGTTCCACGCGGCCGGCGACGCGGCGGTCAGGGCGGCACTCGACGCCATCGAGGCCGCACGCACGGCCAATGGCCATGGCCCCTGCATGCACAACGTGGGGCACAGCACGTTCGTGACGAAGACCGACATCGAGCGGGCGGCGCAGATCGGCGCCACGTTCGAGGTCTCCCCCTACCTGTGGCAGCCGTCCCCCATCTGCTCCGACATCGCGGCCGCCGTCGGACCGGAAGCGGTCGAACGCGCCTGGCCGGTACGGGAGATGCTCGCGGCCGGCGCGCCGGTCGTGGCGGGCTCCGACTGGTCCGTCGTGCCGTCGGTGAACCCGTGGTCCGCCATCGAGACGCTCGTCACCCGGCAGCGGCCGGGCGGCAGCCCCGACTCCTTCGGCGCCTCCCAGGCCATCACGCTGGACCAAGCCTTCGCCCTGTTCACGGCCAACTCCGCACGCCAGGAAGGCATGGCACACCGCATCGGGCACATCGAACCGGGCCTGCTGGCCGACCTCGTCGTCGTCGACCCGAACCCCTTCGAGGTGCCGATCACGCACGTGCACGCCACCGCGGTGAAGATGACGTTCGTCGAGGGCGACCTGGTCTTCGACGCGGGGGCGCGGCGGTCCGGCCCCGCTCGCTCCTCATGAGTGACCAGGCACCACCGGGCGCCCCAGCCGCACCTCTGGCCGGGGCGCCGCCCTCGGCCCCGCCGGGAACGAGACCGACACGGTGAGACCGCCGCCCGGGTTGGCGGTCGCCTCGATGGCGGCGCCGTGGGCATGCGCGATGGAGGCCACGATCGACAGGCCGAGGCCGGCCCCCTCTCCCGGCACCTGACGCCGGTCCTCCAGGCGGCGGAACGGCTCGAACAGCTCGGGCACCACCTGCGCGGGGACGCGCTGCCCCGTGTTGCTCACGCACAGGACACGGCCGCGCACCCGTACGTCGACGGTGCCGCCCCGCACGTTGTGACGGAGGGCGTTGCCGAGGAGGTTGGTGATCAGGTGGCCGAGCAGGACGGGGTCGCCGTCGACCGTGCCCGCGTCGCCCTCGTCCGTGCCGGTGCCGTGTTCGGCATCGGTGTGGACCTTGACCTCCGCCTCCTCGGCCCGTGGCGCCAGGCCGGTCACCGCGGTGTGCACGAGCTCCGCCAGGCACACCTGTTCCCGCCGCGTCAGGCCCCGGTCGGTGACCGACAGCAACAGCAGCCCCTCGATGAGCTGTTCGCTCTCCTGCGCCACGGCGATGAGGTGGCGCCGCACCCGGTCGACGCGCTCCGGGGTGGGGCGTGCGAGGCCGATCTCGGCGGCGGCCCGCTGCACGGCGAGCGGGGTGCGCAGTTCGTGCGCCGCGTTCGCGACGAAGCGCTTCTGGGACTCCATCAGCCGCTCGATGCGGTCGAGCATCTCGTCGAAGGTGTCCGCGAGTTCCTTCAACTCGCCCGGCGGCGCGTCGAGTTCGATGCGCTGATGGAGGTTCTCCGTCGAGAGGCGGCGCGCGGTGCTCGTGATGACGCCCACCGGCCGCAGGACCCGCCCCGCCATCCACCAGGCCAGCGCCAGGGACAGCAGCGCGAAGACGGCGAGCGCGATGCCCGAGTACGCCAGGAGGTGGTTCAGAACCGCGTCGGCCGCGCCCTGGGAGGCGAGATGGAACGTGCTGATCAGGTCGGCGGAGGGCGGCCGCCGCGGTCCGGGGGCGGGCGTGGCGCCGCCTTCGCGGGTGGCGGGGGCGGCTGCTCCGTGCCCCAGAGCGGTGCTGATGGTGCCGGTCAGGTCGTGGCGCACCAGCGCGTACACCAGGGCGACGAGGACACCGCCGGAGAGGAGCACGAGGCCCCCGTACAGCGCGGTGAGCCTGCCCCGTTCCCCGAGGAGCGCCCGCGCCGGCCGGCGCCCGGCCGCGCCGCCCCTCATGGATGCCCCGGCCCGCACAGGATGCGGTAGCCCGCGCCCGGCACCGTCTCCACGGCCGGGGGGTCGCCGAGCTTGGCGCGCACTCTGCTGACCAGGATGCGCACCGCGTTCGTCCGGTCGCCGGTGTCCCCCTCCCACACGCACCCGACGAGGTCGTCCGTGCGCACCGTCGCGCCCCCGGCCCGCATGAGCGCCTCCAGGACGGCGAATTCCTTGCGCGAGAGGGCGAGCGGGCGTCCGTCGCGGCTCGCCCGGCGGGCGGCCGGATCCAGGGTCAGGCCGCCCAGGCGGAGGGCCGGGGGCGGCGCCGGAGCGGCCCTCCGGCCGAGCGCCACGACGCGGGCGAGCAGTTCCTCGTACGCGAACGGCTTGGTCAAGTAGTCGTCCGCGCCCAGGCGCAGGCCCGCCACCCGGTCGTCGAGGGTGCCGGAGGCGGTGAGCATCAGGACGCGGGTCCTGCGCTCCTCGGCGACCAGGCGGTGGCAGATCTCGTCCCCGCCGACCACCGGCACGTCCCGGTCGAGGACGACCACGTCGTAGTCGCCGTGCCGGAGTTTGCGCAGCGCCACCGCGCCGTCGCGGGCCACGTCCACGGCCAGGGAGTCGTGGCGCAGGCCCTCGGCCACGAGATCCGCCAGGAATTCTTCGTCTTCCACGACCAGTACGCGCATATCAACCTGTCTACCCGAGAACCGCATTTCAGCGCCATAAGCTTTTTCTGTGCGGGAATTGAAAGGCGCTTTCCTGGGATGGTCGAGGCGCCGAAAGTCGGCTACAGGAAAAGACAGGTGCCGCATCATGAGCGATCCCAGCGCGCCGCGACCGCGCCTGCTCGTCGTGGAGGACGACGACCGGCTCCGTGAACTCCTGCGCGAAGGGCTGGAGTCGGAGGGGTTCTGCGTCGACGGCGTCCGTGACGGTGACGCCGCCCTGGCCATGCCCGAGCGGCATGACTACGCGGCCATCGTCCTCGACGTGCGCATACCCGGCCGCTCCGGCTACCAGGTGTGCGCGGAGCTGCGGGCCCGCCGGAACCGGACGCCGGTGCTGATGCTGTCGGCCAAGGACGGCGAGTACGACGAGGCCGACGGCCTGGACACCGGGGCCGACGACTACGTCACCAAGCCCTTCTCGTTCGTGGTCCTCGTCTCCCGGCTGCGCGCGCTCATGCGCCGCGACCGGCAGGAGCACATCGGCGTCATCGTCCTGGGCGATCTGCGCATCGAGCCGGAGTCCCGCTCGTGCGCGCGCGGCGCCGACCGCGTCACGCTCACCGCGAAGGAGTTCGACCTGCTGCACCACCTGGCGCGCCGGGCGGGCCGGGTCGTCTCGAAGGCCGACCTGATGGACGCCCTGTGGGACCGCCCGGCCGACGGCCTGGAGGCGGTGAACCTCGTGGAGGTCCATGTCCGGCACCTGCGGCAGAAGATCGACCTGCCGTACGGCTGCCGGTCCATCCGGACGGTCCGCGGCGCCGGATACGTGCTGGACCTGGACGGGGGCCGGGGCCGGCCCACGAGCCCGCCCCGGCCCCGGTACGACATCGGCTAGCCGAGCGTCGACCAGCCGCGGTCACCGCCCGCTTCAGCCCCGCGTGGAAGCCGGGACGCCGTCCTTGGGCATCGACTTCGGGTGCGTGATGTGTCCGGACGCGTCCGTGGCGATGAGGCCGCCCACGCCCTCCTTGCCGTCCTGGGGCGAGGTCGCCTGCTTGAGGGCCGGGACGCCGCCCTTCGGCATCGACTTCGGGTGGGTGACGTGACCGGCGGAGTCGACGGCGACGTACGGGGACCGGGTGTCGTGACCACTGCCCTGGTCCGCCGCGAACGCCGCCGACGGGGCGGCGATCGCGGCACCCAGGGCGCCCACGGTGGCCACGGTCAGCACGGTGCGGCGGGTCCTGCTCATTCCTCGAAGGCTCTTCATTTCTCTTCTCCTTTGTCGGCCGAGAGTTCTGGGATTCCCCGGGATTCCGGATGATTTCCCGGGGTCGGCTTCTCGACTGACCCCACCGTCACACGGGGCGGCTTGAGGCCGGCTGAATCAGCTGAACACCGGCTGAAGAAGGCGGCAGGAGAACGCACCGGAATGCGCAATGCCTCACGTACTGATCAGCTCCTGAAAGGCGCTCGCCGAGTCCGTCACCGAGCGGCCGAAGGGTTCGTCGAAGTTCCAGACGAGGAACAGCAGGAAGGCGATGAGGGCGCTGAAGGTCCCGGCGAGCAGCAACTCCCGTGCCGAGCGCCGGATCTGCAGCGTGAAGATCAGGCCGACCGTCACGACCGCGCCCGCCACGAGGCCGAACCAGACCACTCCGGGCAGCGTCGCCTCCGCGTTGTCGGCGCGGGCCCTGCGGGCCTCGTCGGCGGCGGCCACCTGGTCGAGCAGGGGCTGGTAGGTCTGCGCCTCGACGTCGTTGGCCGGCGCGCGGCGCGCGATGTCCGTGCGCAGGTCGTCGAGGAGCCGGGTGCCCTGGTCGGTGAGTTCGTGGTGCTCGATCATGCGCGGCCACTCGACGGCCGCCACATGCCGCGAGTAGCGCTCCACGTCGCCGCGGATCCGCTCGGCGATGTCCGGGGGGTAGACCTGGGCGCGCTCGCTGATCTCGTGCAGGGCCTGGGCCTCCTGTCGTACGCCGTCCTCGGCCGCGCCGCGCGCCTCCCAGACTCCGGCGATGGCGAGACCGAGGACGATCGCGTAGACCACGCCGACCATCATCACCATGTACTCGATGACGTCGGGCGTCTCGGCGGTGTCCTCGTCCTCGGGGACGCGCCGGTGGCGGACGAGGGTGACGATCAGAACGACCGCGCAGGCCAGCCCCATGGCGACAGCGAGTACGAGCCATTCCGTCACGAGGTTCCTCCGGTGGTGGATCGGGAGCGGGAAGGGGTGCCGGCCCGCGAGCGCGAGCGCGGCCGGAGCAGGGCGGCGGCGAGGACCGCCGGGGTGGTGACGACCATCGTCGTGGTGACCACGGAACGCCCGCCCGCACGTTCCCGGTCGGCCGGGGCGCGGTAGTGCGGAAGGTCGGGGCCGGGCGGCGGGGGCGGGGGCGGGGTCGACGGCCGCCGCTTCGGGGGGTGCGGGGCCGTCTCCAGGCGTACGGGGATGAGGAGTTCGCGGACGCGGGGCGGTGTCGGGGGGTGCGGCGCCGGAGGGCGCGGGGGCTTCGGACGGTCCGGGGGCGGGGCCGGCCGGGCGGGCGGTTCCGGCGGGGGCGCCCGCCGTGGGGCCGGGCTCGGCGCCGGTGCGGGCGGGGGCGGGGACACCTGTGCCGGTGGCGTCCGCACCACCACCTCGGCACCCAGCGGCTCCTCCTCCCCGCACACCTCCACCCACCCCGCCAGCTCCACGCCGAGCGCCTCCACGTGTGCGGCGACGGTCGCCCCTCCCACCGGGCACAGGGTCACGACGACGCCGAGCCCCCCGATCTGCGCCCACCCGGCCACGCACCTCTCCCCTTCCTCGTCCGCTGCTTCCTCTGTCCGCTGCTTCCTCTGTCCTCCGCCTCGTCCGGCGCCCCTCGGCCGGTGGGGCGGTCAGAAGGGACCGAACAGCCAATTCCCGGGCGCCTGCGGGTCGTTGCTCGTGTAGTACTCCTCGGTGGCGAGGCGGATCTCGTCGCGGTCGAGGGTGCCGTTGCCGTCGCGGTCGAGGGCCTTGAAGGCGAGGATGAGCGCATCGGGCGAGGCGCCGAGCGTCCGGGTGTACATCGTCAGGAACTCGTCCCGGTCGATGACTCCGTTGCCGTCGGCGTCGCAGATGTCCATCCACGCGTCGACCATGGCGCCGAGCCGCGTCAGGTGCCCCTCGCGGTCGTTGGCGGCCGCCTTGCGCATGCCGTCGAGGAACTCCTGCCGGTCGACCAGGCCATTGCCGTCGGCGTCCATGGAGAGCAGGTCGGTGTCCCACAGGACGCGGAAAGCTTCCTTCAAACGAATGATCTTTGCTGCGTCCCCGGTCATGGCGAAGGCGGCGGCGAGCCGGTCGGCGAGCGTCAGCAGATCCGCCTCCACCAGGGCGCCGTCCCCATCCGTGTCCAGCATCGCGAAGGCCCGCAGCAGCTTCCGGCCGAGGACGTCATCGGCTCCGTGCATGGTCGGCTCCCATCGGTTCGTGCGGGACGCGCTCGGGACGCCCCAGTGATCACGTACAGGAGAAACGATCACGCTTCTGCTTTGATACGGGCCAGCCATCGCCCATCTGATGGATCTTCAACACCCGTGTTCCACAAGGGAAACCGCACGGAACGCCACACGGAAAGCCGCAAGGAAGACGATGCCCAGCACCACCCCCCTGCCCGCCGCCGTCCTCGACCGCATGACCCGCCACACGAACCGGCTGAACGACGACTGGAAGGGCCGGCACATCTTCGAGGGAGCGGTGCCGGGCCCCGGGGCGGTCCTTCTCTCCAGCAACGACTACCTCGGCCTCGCCAGGGAGCCCCGCATCCTCAAGGTCATGGCCGACACCTTGACCTCCGAGGGCAACAGCACCCTCATGTCGGGGGCCTACCTCAGAGGCACACATCCCCAACTGCGCCTGGAGAACGACCTCGCAGGCCACCTGCGGGCCGCCGGGGGCATCCTGTGCCAGTCCGGCTGGGCGGCCAACACCGGCCTGCTGCAGGCGGTCGCGGCCCCGGGCACCCCCACGTACATCGACGTGCTCGCGCACATGTCGCTGTGGGAAGGGGCGCGCCTTGCCGGTGCCGAGCCGCACCGGTTCCGGCACAACGACCCGGCCCAGCTGCGCCGCCGCATCGCCGCGTCCGGGCCCGGCGTGATCCTCGTCGACTCCGTCTACAGCACCGACGGCAGCGTGTGCCCGCTGCCCGAGATCGCCGCGGCCGCCCAGGAGACGGGCTGTCTCCTGGTGGTCGACGAGTCGCACGCCCTGGGCACCCACGGCACGCTCGGCGAGGGGCTGGTGTCCGGCCTCGGCCTCGAGGACCAGGTGCACTTCCGCACCGCGAGCCTGTCCAAGGCGTTCGCGGGCCGGGCGGGCCTGATCGCCTGCTGCGACCGGGAGTTCGTCGACTACTACAAGCTCGCGGCTTACCCGGCGATCTTCAGCTCCGCGCTGCAGCCGCACGACGTCGCGGGCCTCGCCGAGACGCTCTGCGTGGTGCGCGAGGCAGGACGGCGCCGTGACCGCCTGGCGGCCCTCTCCTCGTACGTACGCGCAGAGTTGACCGCCGCGGGCGTCGGTGTCGGCGGCTCACGGAGCCAGATCATCGCGCTGGAAGGCGGCTCCGACCTGCGGACCATGGAGCTGCGGGACGCCCTGGAGCGACAGGGAGTCTTCGGCTCCGTCTTCTGCCCGCCCGCGACGCCGCGCGCCCGGTCCCTGGTGCGGCTCTCCCTGCACGCCGGGCTCTCGGACGCGGAGGTGGAGCGTGTGGTGGAGGTGTGCCGGGGGGTGCGGGGGTTGTTGCGGCGCCCGGGGCCCCCGGGCGGTGGCGGCGCGGCCTGATCGGTACGGCCCGGCGGAGGGGCCTCATCGGTACGGACGGGCAGCCCCAGGAGCCCGCCGGTGTCTACACCGCCTTGTGGTGCGGCAGTTGCAGGGTGGCTGTGGCGCCGTGCGGGGTGGTGTTCGTGAGGGTGAGGCCGGCGTTGATGACGTGGGCCTGGCCGAAGGCGATGGTCAGGCCGAGGCCGTGACCGCGGCCGCGTTCGGCGGTGCCGGTGCGGAAGCGCTGGGGGCCGTGGGCGAGGAGGTCCTGGGGGAAGCCGGGGCCGTGGTCGCGTACCACGACGGTGTCGGTGTCGACGGTGACCTCGACGGGACGTGCGCCGTGGCGGTGCGCGTTGAGGACCAGGTTCGTGATGATCCGGTCGAGGCGGCGGGGGTCGGTCTGCACGACGGGATCGCCGGTGATGGTGATGCGGGTGTCGAGGCCGGTGCGGCGTACGGATTCCGTCACCAGCTCGCCCAGGGGCACCTGTTGGGCATCGGCCCGCTCGGCGCCCGCGTCGAGGCGGGCGATCTCCAGCAGGTCGTCGACCAGGGCGTGCAGGACCCGCACCCGGTCGCGTACGAGGTCGGTGGCCTCGCTCTCGGGCAGCAGCGAGGCGGCGGCCACGAGGCCGGTGAGCGGGGTGCGCAGTTCGTGGGCGACGTCGGCGGTGAAGCGCTGTTCGCTGCGCAGGCGTTCCTGGAGGGCGTCGGCCATGTGGTCCACGGCCGAGGAGATCTCGCCGATCTCGTCGTGGCGGCGGCTGCCCGTGCGCACGTCGAGTTCGTGCGGTCCATCCCCAGCCCGCGGGCGGCGTCGTTCATCTTGGCGGTGAACGCCTCCTGGCTTCCCGCGTCCCAACGGGCCAGCAGCCGGGCGATGTTGTTGCCGGACGGAAGCAGCAGCAGCTCCAGCAGCCGGCGTTCGGTGAACCGCTGGCCCGCACGGACCGGGGCCGAGGACTCGTCGGGCGAGTACGCCTCCTGCTCCGCCGCGGCGTCGACCGCGATCCGCGGCCCCTGCTCGCCGCCCTTGAGCGGGTGTTCCTTGAGGATCACGTACGCGGTCATCACCTTGGCGACGCTCGCGATCGGCACCGGCTTCTGCCCGCCCGAACTGCCCAGCGTGCCCACCCCGTCGAGCGCGATGCTCGCCTCGCCCTCCCGTGGCCAGGACAGGTCCAAGCGCTTCGCGACGGCGGACTGCCCGGACACGACAGAGGTGCCGTCCGTCCCCTGCCCGGTGAACCCGGCCCAGCCGCCCACCCCGACGACGGCCAGCACCGCGGCCGCCCCACAGACCACCCGGCCCCGGGCCCAGCGCCCCCGTGCCCGATGCCCCTGCGGCGGCCGGCCCGCCGCGGCCGCACGTATCCGATCGACGTTCACCGGGAATTCCACCTCTCCACGCCCAGGACCACACGGCGTGAGCCGCGTATGCCCGCAAGCCTGGGAGCGGGCCGCATCCGCCCGATCAGGGGCTCGTATCCAGCAGCCCGCGGATGTGTGTCATCCAGGTATCGGAGGGGGCTGGCTCCGGGTTCGGTCGAGGGCCGCCTGTGCGTCGCGGGTGTGGGCCCAGGCGGCCCGTTCGGCGGCCTCGGGGTCGCGGCGGGCGATCGCGTCGGCGAGGTCGTCGTGGGTGCCGCTGCCGAGGACTTCGCCGGGCCACCCGACGGACAGCGACTCGATGCTGTGCCGGACGGCCTGGGCGATGCTCTCGTAGAGGTCGACCATGAGCGGATTGCCGCTGGCGGCCACCACGGCCCGGTGGAAGTCGAGGTCGCGGTCGATGAACTCGGGCCCAACGCCATCGGGGTCCGTCTCCAGCGCCCTGCGGCGGGCCAGCAGCGCGGACAGGATGCGGGCCAGGTCCTCCTCGCCCCGGTTGACGGCGGCCACGGCGGCCGCCTCCCGCTCCAGCGAGAGCCGCACCTGCAGGACGTGACTCAGCTCGGCGTGGCGCAGGCGCCGTTGGAGCGCGGCGTTCAGGTCGCTGGTCGCCCGCACATAGGTCCCGTCGCCCCGGCGGGCCTCGAGCAGCCCGGTGTGGCAGAGCGCGCGGACCGCCTCGCGCACGGTGTTGCGGCCGACGCCGAGGGACTCCACCAGTCGGCCCTCGGCGGGGATCTTCTCGCCGAGGGGCCAGGAGCCGCTCTCGATGGCCTGTTGAATCCGCTCGATGGTCTGCTGCACCAGCGTCGTCACGCACAGCCTCTTTCGTGTCCACGAAGGGTATGTCTGGGATCCTACCTTTCACAAACATCCCATATCTATGTCGCCATATGCCCACTATCTGGCTATCATGGACGAGAATCCCTGAACAGGAGCCGACTTTTCGGCCACAAATATGGGAGCTATCCCCGAATCCCCAAGCATCCGCAGTGACGGACGAGTGAGGTGAGCGACGTGCAGACAGTGACCTGTGAGATCCGGCAGGAGGCCCGTATCGGCAGGGGCCAGGAGACCCGTACCGGCAAGGACACCCGTATCGGCAAGGACAGGGGTCTCTTCGTACTGGCCGTCGGTGTGCTCCTCATCGGCGCCAACCTCCGGCCCGGCGTCGTGGCGGTCTCGCCCGAGCTGGCCGCGATCCGGGCCGGCACGGGGCTGAGCGCCTCGGCCGCCGGGCTCCTGACCACGCTGCCGATCCTGTGCTTCGGCCTCCTCGCCCCGCTGGCCGCGCGCCTGGCCCGCCGCATCGGCCGGGAGCGGGCGCTGGGCACGATGATGGCGCTGCTCACCGCGGGCATCGCCATCCGGCTGCTGCCCGGCCTGGTGACGCTCTTCGCCGGGACGATCGTGCTCAGCGCGGCCCTGGCGCTGTCCAACGTGCTGGTGCCCAGCGTGATCAAGCACCACTTCGACCACCGCGTCGGCCTGATGATGGGCCTGTACTCGGTCGCCCTGTTCTCCGGCGCCGCGCTCGCCGCCGGAGTGACCCTGCCGCTGGGTGACGCCCTGGGCCTGGGCTGGCGCGGGGCCGTCGGCCTGTGGGCGCTCTTCTCCGCGCTCGCCTTCGTGCTGTGGCTGCCGCAGATGCGCCGCGCACCGGCCGCCGAAGCCCCGGCGGCTCCCGTCGCGGTCTCGCCGCAGACCCTGGACGAGGTGGATACGGCGGACGCGGACGACAACCCCGCGGACCGGCGGAAGCTGCGGCACTCGCGGCTGGCCTGGCAGGTCACGCTGTTCATGGGTCTGCAGTCGCTCGTGTACTACGCCTGCGTCGCCTGGATCCCAGGAGTTCTCACCAGCCACGGCATGGGCGAGTCCAAAGCGGGCTTCCTGCTCTCCCTCATGAACCTCGTCGGCATCACGGGATCACTCACCTTCACCGCCCTGGTCCGCCGCACCCGCAACCAAGTGCCCTTCGCCGTCTGCGGCTCGCTGCTGTTCGGCTGCTCCCTCGTCGGGCTCGCCCTCGCCCCGGTCGGCGGGGCCTACCTCTGGATGCTGCTGCAGGGGCTCGGCGGCGGCCTGCTGATCAGCACCGCGCTCGCGGTCATCGTGCTGCGCAGCCCCGACAGCACGCGGGCGGCCGAGATGTCCGGCATGGCGCAGGGCTTCGGCTACCTCCTCGCCGCGGCCGGCCCCTTCCTCGTCGGCGTGCTGCACGACGCGACGGGACAGTGGACGCTGCCGCTGCTCCTCCTGGCCGCGCTCTGCGTCCCCATGACCCTGCTCGGGATCGGGGCGGGCCGCAACCGCCGGCTCGACGACCCCGCGAGCGCGGCCTCGACCGCGACCGCACGCTGACTCCGCCCCCGCCCGGCGGGGCAAGTCGACGAAGGCCGCCACCCCTTGGCCCGGGGTGGCGGCCTTCGTGTTCTGCCGCGGGTTGCCGGAGATCTCCCCGTCAGACGAGGAAGTCCCGCGCGATGCGCTCCGCCACGTCCTCCAGGATCGGGCCCGCCTCGGCGATGCAGCGGGCCACATCCGGCTCCACCTCCGTGAGGGCGTACGCGCGGCGGATGCCCGCGCGGCCGAGCGCCTCGGCGGGCAGGGCGAGGCGGCCGCAGACCGCGACGACCTCGATGCCCGCGGCGCGCGCCGCCGCGGCGACGCCCGCGGGGGCCTTGCCGTGCAGGGTCTGCTCGTCGAGGGAGCCCTCGCCCGTGATCACGAGGGTGGCCTTCTTCAGGGCCGGGGCGAAGCCGAGGACGTCGAGCATGACGTCGATGCCGGGGCGGAAGCTCGCGCCGAGGCCGACGAGGGCGCCGTAGCCGATGCCGCCGGCCGCGCCCGCGCCCGGGGACTCCGCGTACTGGGCGGCCTTCGGGACCCCGGAGTCGGCGAGGACCCGGGCGAAGTGGGCGAGGGCGGCGTCCAGCGTCGCCACGTCCTCGGGGGTGGCGCCCTTCTGCGGGCCGTAGACGGCGGGGGCGCCCTTCGGGCCGGTCAGGGGGTTGTCGACGTCGCTGGCCAGGACGATGTCGACGTCCTTCAGGCGGGCGTCGAGGCCGGACAGGTCGGCCGTCGCCACGTCGCGCAGCGGGCCGCCGCCGGGGGCGACCGGCTCGCCGTCGGCGTCCAGGAAGCGGGCGCCGAGCGCGGCGAGCATGCCCGCGCCGCCGTCCGTCGTCGCGCTGCCGCCCACGCCGAAGACGATGGTGCGCGCACCCGCCTCGATCGCGGCCAGGAGCAGCTCGCCGGAGCCGTACGTGGTGGCCGTGAGGGGCGCGAAGACGCCCTCGGGCAGGAGCTGGAGGCCCGACGCCTCGGCCATCTCCACCACGGCGGTGCCGTCGCGCAGCGCGTACGCCGCCGTGACCTCGGTGCCGAGCGGGCCCGTGACCCGGACCTCGCGGCGCTCGAAGCCGCCCGCGAGGGCCGCCGCGACCGTGCCGTCGCCGCCGTCGGCCACCGGCAGCGCCTCGATGGCCACCTGGGGGGCCACCCGGCGGAGCCCGGCCGTCACCCGCTCCGCGACCTGCACGGCCGTGAGCGATCCCTTGAACTTGTCCGCGGCGATGAGCACATGCCCAGCCGTCGCCGCCGTCGCTGCAGCGTCCGCCACCTTGGTTCCCCTTGCTTTCCGGGCCTTGCTCGCGTCAAGGCAGTCGCGCCGCTGCGACCTTAACCGCACGAGGGGCCGCCTGCCCATGGCCGACCTCACGGAGGGACGGCGTGCCCGCACGTCAAATCACCCTTTACCGCACCATAGTGGGGCGTCATGAGCACGGAAATGATCGATCAGCCCCGTCCCGACGACGGCCCGCCGGGCTCCGGGGACCCGGCGGGCGGTGATCTCAACGGGTCCCCCGACTACGCGGTCGTCTCCATCGGGGTCGCCGCCGTCCTCGCGGTGGTGGCCTGGGCGGCGCTCGGCAAGAAGTCCTTCGACAGCGCGTCGAGCTCCGCACTCGCCTGGGTCCTGGACAACTTCGCCTGGCTCTTCGTGATCGCGGCGGACACCTTCCTGGTCCTCTGCCTGGTCCTCGCCTTCAGCCGGTTCGGGCGGATCCGGCTCGGCGCGGACGACGCCGAACCGGAGTTCACGAACCTCGCGTGGATCGCGATGATGTTCAGCGCCGGAATGGGCATCGGCCTGATGTTCTACGGGGTCGGGGAGCCGCTCACGCACTATCTGAACCCGCCCCCGTCCAGCGGCGCCGAACCCCGCACCGGAGGGGCCGCCCGCACGGCCCTGGAGTACTCGTTCTTCCACTGGACGCTCACCCCGTGGGCGATCTACGGCATCGCGGGCCTGGCCCTCGCGTACGCGGTGTTCCGCAAGGGCCGCGGCAACCGGCTCAGCTCGGTGTTCGTGCCGCTCATCGGCGAGCGGCGGGCGGCCGGGTGGCCGGGGCGGTTCATCGACCTGCTCGCCGTCTTCGCGACCGTCTTCGGCACCGCGACCAGCCTCGGCGTCGGCGCGCTCCAGGTCGCCACGGGCCTCCACCTCACCACCGGCGTCAAGGACTCGACGACCCTCGAACTCATCATCATCGCCTCGCTCGGCGCAGCCTTCGTCGTCTCCGCGTTCTCCGGGGTGCACCGGGGCGTGAAGTGGCTGAGCACGCTCAACCTCGCGCTCGCCGCGCTCATGATGCTGTTCGTCTTCGTCCTCGGACCGACCGTCTACATCCTGGACGCGATCCCCGCGAGCCTCGGCGGCTACCTCCACCAGCTGCTCCCCATGGCCTCGCGCACCGGCGCCTTCACCGACAGCTCCTGGCTCGGCGACTGGACGATCTTCTACTGGGCGTGGTGGCTGTCCTGGGCGCCGTTCGTCGGCACGTTCATCGCGCGCATCTCGAAGGGCCGCACGATCCGCGAGTTCCTCGTCGGCGTGCTCCTGGTGCCGAGCGGCGCCACCATCGTCTGGTTCTGCGTCATGGGCGGTACGGGCATCCGCCTGGACGCCACCGGGAAGATCGACATGGCCGAGAAGGCCAAGGAGGGCGCGGAGGCGTCGCTGTTCGCGATGCTCGACGGTCTGCCCCTGTCGACGGTGACCTCCTGGGTGGCGATGATCCTGGTGATGACGTACTTCGTCACCAGTGCCGACTCCGCTTCCCTGGTGATGGGCTCGCTCACCAGCCGCGGCTCCCTGCACCCGCCGACCTGGCTGGTGGTCATCTGGGGTGTGCTGATGGCGGCGGTCGCGGCGGTGCTCCTGGTCGCGGGCGGCCTCAACTCGCTGCAGAGCGCGACGATCCTGGTGGCCCTGCCGTTCGTCGTGGTGATGCTGCTGCTGTGCTGGGCGCTCCTGAAGGAGCTGCGCGTGGACCCGGGCGCGGGCCCGCCCCGGCACGCGGCGCTGCACGGGCTGCGGGACGCGGTGCGCACGATGGTCGGCGACGCCATCACCGGGCAGGGCTTCCCGGTGCGCCACCACCGGCTGCGACGGGTCGTCAACTCCCGTAGTCAGGACGAGGATTCAGGGGGCCAGGGAGGGAGTCAGGGATAGCGGGCCGGGGACGGGCCGACCGGAAGTCGGGGATGGCCGGATCGTGGAGTCAGGGACGAGCCGACGAGGTAGACCAGACACATGACCGCACTCGATGATTCCGGGCTCGACGGCTCCGGGCTCGACCGCTCCGAGCTCGGCGACCGTGTCCTCGGCGGCTGGCTCGGCCGGATCGCGGGCAACATGCTCGGGAAGCCGGTCGAGCGCGGCGACTTCTGGACGCGGGCGCGCATCGACCGCTACCTGCGCGCGGCCGACGCCCTCCCCCTCACCGACTATCTGCCCGAACCCGCCTCCCCCGGGGACGAGTCGGCACTCCGCCCCGAGTGGCGCCGGTGCGTGCGCGGCCGCGTGCACGGCAGTTGCCGTGACGACGACGTGGACTACTCGATCCTCGGCCTGCACCTCCTGGAGACGCACGGCTTCGAGTTCACCACCGAACAGGTCGGTGAACTCTGGCTGTTGCGGCTGCCCTACCTCCAGACCTTCACGGCGGAGCGCGCCGCCTACCGGAACCTCGCGAGCGGCCTCAAGCCCCCGCTCACCGCCACGTACGACAATCCCTACCAGGAGTGGATCGGCGCCCTCATCCGCGCCGACGTCTTCGGCTGGACCTCCCCCGGCGCCCCGCGCCGCGCCGCCGCCCTCGCCCGCCGCGACGCCGTGCTCTCGCACACGGGCAACGGCGTCTACGGCGCGATGTGGGCGGCGGCCCTGGTCTCGGCGGCCTTCACCGCGCCCTCGCCGCGCGCCGCCCTGGACGCCTCGCTCACGGTGTTCCCCGCGAGCAGCCGACTGGCCCGTACGGTGCGCCACGCCATGTCGCTGCACGAGGCGGGGCTCAGCTGGGAGGAGTCCCTCGACACCCTCGGGGAGGAGACGGCGGGGCTCGGCTGGATCCACACGGTGCCGAACGCGGCGGTCCTGACGGCCGGACTCCTGTACGGCGAGGGCGACTTCACCCGCACGATCGCCCTCACGGTCCGCGGCGGCCTGGACACCGACTCCAACGGCGCGACGGCGGGGTCCGTCGCGGGCGTGCTGTGCGGGGCGGCGGCGATCCCGGCGCGGTGGCGGGAGCCGCTGGAGGACCGGGTGAGCAGTGCGGTGTTCGGTTTCGACGGGGCGCGGATCTCCGAACTGGCCGCCCGGACAGTGGAGTTGGCGCGGCCGGGATCCGGGTAGGGCCCGCCGCGCCGGACAGCGCCCCGAGGTCTGTCCGCCGGTCCGGGTGACCACGGTCTCGCACAGGGTGCGCAGATCGCGGGCGGCATCGCGCTCCGAGTTGCCCGTCGTGCGGCGCCGGTCGCCACGGGCAGTCGCGGACGGGGGCGGGCGTACCGCTCGGTGACGGGCACGGGGCACTCGGGCTGGTCGATGAGCCGGGCTCTGTGCAGGAGTTGGTCAAGGGTCGAGGTCACCAGGGTGCCCCTCCCGGGCGGTGCGGTCGGGGCAGAGGCGGGAGAACAGGTTGCGCCGGGCGCGCCGGGCCGTGGAGCGGACGGAGGCGAGCGAGAGGCCGAGCACGTCGGCCGTCACCGTCTCGGACTGCCCGCGCAGGTGGAGCAGGACCATGGCCTTCGCCGTCACTCGGGCTCGGACGGCGAGGGTGCCCAGGCGAAGGCGGGATCGTAGGCGTCCGTGTCCAGTGGGAGCGGTCCGCGGGCTCGTTCCAGGGACCGGCGCAGCGTTGCCGCGGCCACCCACGCGACGGTCTCCGAGCCATGTCCTGCGCGCTGTTCCACGTGCTTCGCCGCGCCCCTCGCCTCGTCGATGACGTCCTGGACCCCGACGAACGCGCGCCCGGACCGGGCCGTCTGCGCCTCGACCAGGGCCCTGACGACGACGTGGTGCGCCGCGTGGGACAGCCACGGCTCCAGGTCGGCCAGGTATCCGCGCCAGGCCCGGCGCTGTCGCCGCTCTTGAAGTGCTCGCCTGAAATGCCTCACCACTGCCCGCCTCCCTCCGGTCGGGGTGAGACGCAGGTGGCCGGCCTGTGGTTCTCGCCGCCCTGGGTAGCCTCGGCGCTGCCGGTCGGAAATCGAGAAGGGGGACGGAAGTGTCGTACGGCACAAGGGTGTTGTGGGCTGCTGGTCCGCGCCGTGACGAGGTGGCGGAGCTCGACGGCGGGGCCCAGGCGGTGGGGGCGGTGTGCGCGCTGCCGCTGCCCGGCGGGGTGCGGCTGGCCGGGGGGACGGAGGACGGTCGGATACGGGTCTGGGATCCGGTCAGCGGCGCGGAGACCCTCGTACTGGGTGGGCCGGGGGCCGCCGTGTTCGCCCTGTGCGCCGTGACCGTGGACGGGGAGGTGCTGCTTGCCGCCGGCGGGGCCGAGGGGGCCGTCGGCGCCGTGCAGGTGTGGAATCCGCTGAGCGGCGAGCGGTCGCGCACGCTGACCGGGCACAGCGGTCGGCTGGTGAACGGGCTGTGCGCGGTGCCGTTCGGGGATCACACGCTGCTGGCGAGCGGTGGCGACGACGGGACCGTGCGGCTGTGGGATCCGGGCAGCGGCCGCCAGGTGCGGGTCCTCGGCATCGGCACCGAACCGTTCGACGGCTCCCACCCGGTCCGCGGGCTCTGTGCGTTCGCCCTGGAGGGTGCGACCGTGCTGGCCGCAGGCGGCGACGACGGGACGATCCGGCTGTGGGACGCGGCCACCGGCCGGTTGGTGCACGCGTTCGCCGGGCGGCCCGACACGACGCGGGGAAAGACATGTGTGCTGTACGCGCCGGGCCATGCCCCCGTCGGCATTCCGGGGCACACCGGGCCGGTGTACACGCTGTGCGCGCTGTCGCTGGGCGGGCGCACCGTGCTGGTCAGCGGTGGGAGCGACGGCAAGGTGCGGGTGTGGGACCCCGCCACCGGTGAGCTGGTGCGCGCGTTCGACGGTGGTGCGGGGCTGACCTTCGGCGTGTGCCCGGTGGAGGCGGGTGGGCGCACGCTGCTGGCCGCCGTCGGGGGCGGCGACTACGGGCTGCGGCTGTGGGACGTGGGCAGCGGTGAGCCGGTGCGCACCTTGCGGGGGCACACCGGGCCGGTCTGGGGCGGCGTCTGTGCGCTGCCGCTGCCCGGCCGGACCCTGCTCGCCAGCGGGGGCGGGAAGTTCGACGGCATGGTGCGGCTGTGGGATCCGGCGGCGGAGCCGTCGCCCCGGTCCACCGACCTGCGCGAGTCGTTGGACACGGTGTGCGCGGTACCGCTCGGCGGCGACCGGACCCTGGTGGCGACGGGGAGCACCAATGGAGCGGTCCGCCTGTGGGACGCGGAACTCGGCACTCGTACGGACGTGGTGGACCGCAACGAAGTGGATTTCACCCAGCGTTGGGTCAGCGGGGTCTGCGCCGTGCCCGTCGGGGGCCGTCGGCTCCTCGCCGCCGTCAGCCACAACGGCACCATCCGCCTGCACGACCCCGCCACGGGCCAGGACACCCGGCTCATCGGGTACGCGCATACGGATGCGGTCGGGACGTACGCCGTGACGGCCGAAGGGGAGCTCGTCTCCGAGGAGTTCACCGCGGTGTGCCCGGTGCCGGCGGACGGGCGGCACCTGTTGGCCACCTGTGGTGAGCGGTTCGGTGAGCACGTCGCGAACGTACGGCTCTGGGACCCGGCGACCGGCGAACACGTGCGCACCGTCGCCCGGCACAAGGGCAAGCTCCGCACGCTGTGCGCGCTTCCCCTGCCGGGGGACGCACGGCCGGGCAGCGCTCCGCCGGACGGGACTTCGCCGGACGGGACTTCGCCGGGCCGCGCCCTGCTGGCCGGTGCCGGCTGGGACCCGTATGTCTGGCT
Organism: Streptomyces sp. NPDC059009; assembly: GCF_042740175.1. Taxonomy (NCBI): domain Bacteria; kingdom Bacillati; phylum Actinomycetota; class Actinomycetes; order Kitasatosporales; family Streptomycetaceae; genus Streptomyces; species Streptomyces sp. NPDC059009. Next base: position 114,194 of record NZ_JBHYJB010000001.1, read on the forward strand.
GTGGGACACCGGGTCGGACGACCGGCCCCGTGAACTGCTGGGCCACCGCGGCTGGGTCAACGCGCTGTGCGCCGTGCCGCCGGGCGGCGACGGGCGGACCCTGCTGGCCAGCGGCAGCCACGATGGCACGGTGCGGCTGTGGGATCCCGGCACCGGAGCGGCCGAGCAGGTGCTGGGAGGCCATCAGGACTGGGTCACGGGGCTGTGCGTCCTCCCGCTCGGCGGCGGGCGCACGCTGCTGGCCAGCGGCAGCAAGGACCGTACGGTGCGCCTGTGGGGCAGAGGAGAACGGGCGACGGGGGCGGAACAGGATGCGCATGCGAATGCGGGCGCGGATGTGGGCGCGGAGACGGAGGCGTTCCGGTGCCTGGCGGTGATCCCCGTCCGCTCCCCCGTGAGCGCGCTCGCGGCCGCGGATCACCGCCTCTTCGTCACCACGTCGGCCGGGCTGCTCAGCCTCGCCCTCGACGACTGATGGAGCCATCATGGCGAGCGAAGAAGACTTTCAAGATCCAATTAATAATCTTGAAGTCTGCGCGTTGACGCCTCAAAAATCTCAAGCTACAAATGAATCGTGAGGGAGTCGCCGAGCGCAGGGAGCCAAGGGTGGAGTGGCAGGAGCTGACAGACCTGACCCAGGGGCAGCCGTTCGTGGTCGAGCGGGTCCGGCTCGTCGACAGCGGCATCGCGGTGGAGGGGCAGTTCGAGCCGCCGCAGCTGGCGCAGCTCGGCGTGGACGACCAGGTGTTCGTCGCCGCGTTCGTACGGTCGCACGGCTCGATCAAGGAGATGGAGCGGATCTTCGGGGTGAGCTACCCGACGATCAAGTCCCGGCTCAAGCGGATCGCCGAGCGCATCGACTTCGCCGACGCCGTCGAGACCATCGAGACCGTCGACACCGGTCCGGCGCCCACGAGCGCCGACGTCATCGACCGTCTGCAGCGCGGCGAGATCAGCGCCCAGGAGGCGCTCACCGAACTGGAGAAGTCCCGGTGATCCCACAGCTGGTGACGGTGCGTTATCGACGCACCGACGGGCGTCGGCGACGCGTGTTCGTCCCGGTCGTGCCGGTGCTGCTGGTGCTGTCGCCGCTGCTGCTGCTCGCCCTGCTGGCCGGACTGGTCGCGTGCGTCGTCTTCCGCATGAGCCCGGTGGGACCGCTGCGGGGTGTGTGGCTCCTGGCGTGGGCGCTGCCCGGCACGCGGTTCGAGATCGAGCAGGGGCCGTGGGCGCTGCTGGTCAGCGTCAGATGAGCCAGTGAGTGAGTCAGCCGGCCAGACGGACCGACGGACCGACGGGCCTACGGGCAGATGGGCCGGCAGCCGGACAGAGACATTCAAGGGAATCAGAAGGGCCAGGGAACATCCATGAGCGAGCAGCGTCGCCAGATCCTGAACATGCTGTCCGAGGGCAAGATCACCGCGGATGAGGCCGAGCGGCTCATCGACGCCGTCGAGCGTGACCAGCCCGGGCCCCAGCCCCCGGCCGGTGCCGCGCCCCGCCCGAAGGGGCGGCCCAAGTACCTGCGGGTGCTGGTGAGTTCGGACGACGATCCCGAAGGGCCGACCCGCATCAACGTCCAGGTGCCGCTGCAGCTGCTGCGCGCCGGTGTCCGCCTCACCACCCTCGTCCCGCCGCAGGCGCTCACCAAGGCCAACGCGGAGCTGAGCAGGTCGGGGATGCCGATCGACCTCACCGAGCTCAAGCCGCAGCACCTGGAGGAGCTCATCGACCACCTCGACGAGGTCACGATCGACGTCGACGACCCCACGAGCAAGGTCAAGATCTTCTGCGAGTGACAGGCGTGACCGGGCATCTCCACCGGCCGGGCGCCGCATCCGTTCCGCGTCGCACGCCACCTCGACCCACGCAACCGGTCCACGCACACGTGGCCCGGAGCCAGACGGGGGAACTGGCTCCGGGCCACAACTGTGAGCGTAGTTGGGGTGAGGGGAGCACGAACCTTCCGGGTGGCCGGTTTTCTTCCCCTGCCGCGGCGGCCGCTCGGCGACGCGCGTGCTGTGCCCGGCACGGGCGGTGACCGGCTCGTGCCCCGTGCTCCTGGGCCGGGGACGACGAACCGCCCCGGCCGCACCCCGGCGACCGCGACCAGGTGAGAGGCTGAATTCCCGTTCCGTGACCGCCTGTCCGGTGAGTGGAGGAAGCGGCGTGATTTCGATTCCGCCGGCGGCGGAGGGCTACCTGCCGTGTGTCCTGAGTGCCGCCGCCGCGGCTCGCGACGAGTGCGAGCGGCGTCGGAGTTGAGGGCAAACCTGTGCGCCCGACCGCATGTGATCGGCACAATGAGGTCATGCCGGAGTACATCGAACTCGACCTGGCCGGAGCCGCGTTGCGGGTGCGGCTCGCGGATGTCGGAGATGCCGCGGACGTCGGGGACACAGCCGTCGACACCGCGGTCGTCGACACCGCGTCCGACGCCGAGTGCGGCTCGGGGCTGCCCGGGGAGTTCGGCTCGCCGGAGCCCGTCTCCACCGGAGGCGGCCGCCGCACCGCCGCCCTCGCCGCGGGCGCCCTGCGCGCGACCCTCGCCCCGCTCGGCCCGCTCCTCGACGAGGTGCACGCGGCCGTCGCGGGCGCCGCGCACCCGCCCGAGGAGTTCACCGTCGGCTTCGGCATCGAGGTCGGCAAGGACCTGAAGCTCGGCATCGTCGGGCTCAAGGGGTCCGCGACGATGACGGTGTCCGCGACCTGGCGCGGTGACGGTACGGGGACCAGTACGGGGACCGGTACGGGCACCCGTACGAGCACAGGCACAGGGACCGGTTCGCAGCGGGGACCGCAGGAGTAGGCATGGGCTGGTTCCACCGGGGCGGCGGGGCGCCTCCGGTCGTCGCCGTCCTCGACCGGGGCGGCCAACAGGCCGTGGGCGCCGCCGCGTTGATCTCCCCGCGGCGCGTCCTCACCTGCGCCCACGTCGTCAACGACGCGCTGGGGTTACCCCTGTTGAGCGAGACACAGCCGGGCCCGGAGAGCGAACCGCTGCACGTCGGCTTCGCGCGGCGCACCGTATGCGTCGGCGCGCGCGTCGAGGTGTGGGTGCCGCCGCAGCGGACCGGGCCCGGGGCCTGGCAGGGCGATCTGTGCGTCCTCTCCCTCGCCGAGCCCGCGCCCGACGGGGCACGGCCCGTCGTGTGGACCGACATGGCCGAGGGGCAGCCGCTGCGGGCCTGGCACGGCTGCGGCGACCCGATCACGTTCGCGGACGCCACCCTGAAGCTGCTGGACGGTCATCTCGGGTACTTGGACGGGGTGTTGGCGGGCGCCGCCATCGGGCCGGGATTCAGCGGCGGCCCCCTGTGGACGCCCTCCGGTGACAGCGTCGCCGGGCTCGTCGTGGGGCAGCTGGGGCAGTCGGCGCGGTCCTCGTCCGGAAGTGCGGGCTTCGCCGGGCATCCGGGGCAGACACTGCGGCGCACCTGGGCGCTGTCCTGGCAGGCGGTGCGGGATCAGTTGTACGCGGCCGGGGCGGGCGCCGTCGTCGCGGACTGCCGGACGGCGCTGCCCCACCCCGGGCCCGGCCCGGGCACAGTCGGCGGCCCGGGCACGAGCGGTGGCCCAGGCACGGTCGGCGGCCCGGGCACGGTCGGCGGCACACACCCCTCGTACGACCCGCTGCGCGCCGAACTCACCCTGCTGCTCGGCGCGTTGCTCGCCAACCCCTTCGAGCGGGCCCGGCACGCGCAGCGGCTCGCCGCGCAGCTGGGCATCGCCGTGCCGCAGGACGGCTCGGCGCCCGCCGTCGAGGAGCTGGCCGACGTGCTGCTCTCCCGGCCGCGCGCACTGCCCACGCTCAGCGAGACCCTGGCCGCCTCCGGCCCGTACGGGGCGCGGCCCGAGCAGCTGACCGCGCTGCTCGGTCTGGGGCGTCGCGTCGAGGGGGCGGGGCTGCTCTCGCATGACGAATACGCCTTCCTGTACGCGCAGTTGGGGCAGGTCGTCGTCGCCGACGCAACGCTGCCGCCGCGCGCCGCCCAGGAGGCGCTGCGCTATCTGCCGCTGCCGTCCGCGCTGTGCACGGCCCGCCTGGAGGAGGCACGGATCGGGCCCGCGATCGAGGGGCTCGAGGCGTACCACCAGGACGGGGGCACGGTTCCGGAGGGAACGCCGTTCGTGCCCGCGATCGTGCACGCCGTCGAGTTCGTCGCCGCCGCTGCCGAGGGGCCCGCCGGGCGGGCGCTGCGTTCCTGGAGCGACCGGGTGTGCGAGCGGCTCGGCGTGCACCCCGTCGCCCGCGACCAGCGGCGTGCCGACGCCGCGCACTGGGCGGGTTCACGTGCGGCGCCGGTGACCCGGCTGCTGGTCCAGCTCACCCGCGTCGGCCCGCACGCCGGTCCCGGCCCGCACACCGGGCCCGACCTACGCACCGGGTCCGACCCACGCACCGGGTCCGCCGCGCGCTTCCGGTGCCGGCTGTGGCAGCGGCACGCCGACGGTTCGGCGCACCGCCTGGAGACCGGCCCCGGAGACACTCCCCTCACCCCGGAGGAGGTGGCCACGGTCATCCGCGAGGGCGCCGAGCGCTCCGTCGGCGACGGCCAAGTCCCTTCCGTGGACGTGCAGGTGGACCGCGACGGGCTGCACCTGCCCATCGACGAGTGGGACGCGGGCAGCCCCAACCCGTTCGTGCCGGGCCTCCCGCTCGGCGTCTCGTTCCCGCTCACGCTGCGCTGCCCGGAGATGACGGGCTACGTGCCCGACCGCACCAAGTGGCAGGAACACCGCTGGTCCGACGGGCACGGGCGGCTCCTCGTCATCGACGAGCACCTCACCGACAAGCGGAAGGTCGCCACGAAGCTCTCGGGCGAGAGCGGCAGCCGCATCAACCAGGTCGTCCTGCACGGGCCACCCGAACTCCGCGCCCAGTTCCTGGAGTTGTGCCTCGCCCTCGGCGTGCCCGTCGTCCTGTGGGACCGCGAGGCCGAGGGCCACGAACACGCGCATCGCCTCACTCCCCTCACCCCTACGGGCGCTCCGCATCAACTGCCGGAGCGAGTACGGGAGTTCAGGGCCCAGTCGCTGGACCGCGCCGACCTCGTGGCGCGCCCCTCCCTCGTATGGGAGGACCCCATGGGGACCGTGGGGGAAGAACTCGGCCGCGTACGGCTGACGGACCCCGACGAAGCGGCCCCCCATGAACCCGAACCCCACCCCCACCCTCACCCTCACCAAGGAGCAGCCCTCTCATGACAGATCAGCGCGGACCCGCACCGGCGGCGGGCGACTGGCGGCTGTTCCGCGGGGACGGCGAGGCCCGGCGCGTGGCGTTCCCCGAGGCGCCGCCCTGGCGCCGCTTCACGCCCGCGGCGGACGGGGTGCGCAGGCCGCGCCCGTATCTCATCGGCAGCGCCGAGTCGGAGGTGGTGAACGCGGCGCTGCTGCTGCGCCGCCCCCTCCTGGTGACCGGCCACCCCGGCACCGGCAAGTCGTCCCTCGCCCACGCCGTCGCCCATGAGCTGACCCTCGGCCGCGTCCTGACCTGGCCGGTCAACAGCCGCTCGACGCTGCGTGAGGCGCTGTACGGGTACGACGCGATCGGGCGGCTGCGGGAGTCGAACCTGGGGCGGGAGCGGGAGGGAGCCGACCCCGCCGTCTCCACCGCCGCCTCCACCGCCGCCTCTCCCTCCACCTCTCTTTCCGCCTCTCCTTCCACCTCCCCCACGCCTGCGGGCGGTGTGGGCGGCGACATCGGCTCGTACGTCCGACTGGGACCGCTCGGCACCGCCCTCGTGCCCGGCGACCGGCCCCGCGTACTGCTCGTCGACGAACTCGACAAGGGGGATGTGGATCTGCCGAACGACCTCCTGACGGTGTTCGAGGAGGGCGAGTTCGAGATTCCCGAGCTGGCGCGGCTGCCGGAGGAGCAGTCCGAGGTGCATGTGCTGACGGCCGATCCGGAGGTGCGGGCGCCGGTCACGCGGGGGCGGGTGCGCTGCTCCGAGTTCCCGGTCGTGGTCATCACCAGCAACGGGGAGCGGGAGTTCCCGCCCGCGTTCCTGCGCCGGTGCGTCCGCCTCGACCTGGCCGAACCGGACGAGGCCCGGCTGCGCGACATCATCGAGGCGCATCTCGGTGACGAGTCCCTGGCCGGCGTCGACGATCTGCTGGCCGCGTTCCTGGGGCGCAGGGCTCCGGGCGAGCTGGCCACCGACCAGCTCCTGAACGCGGTGTTCCTGCGCAAGGGCGGGCTCGACCTGCCCGCGGGGCCGCTGCTGGACGCGGTGCTGCACCGGCTGGGCGGGACGGTCTAGGGGTGGGGGCGCCGCCGCCGGAGGGGCCGGATGCGTCGGAGCCCTCGGAGATGCCTGAGCCGTCGGAGACGCCGGGCTCGCCCGAGGGGGCGAGGGGGACGAGGGGGACGAGGGGCGACGCCGAGGACTCTGAGGACCGGCTCGATCCGCCGGGCGAGGGCTCGCCAGACGAGGCTGCCCGCGAAGACGCGTCCGGCGAGTCCGGTGCGCACCGTACTTCCAGCGCGTCCGGTACATCAAGCGCGTCCGCGATCGACCACGCGCCACCCGGCTGGCACGCGCTGGCAGAGATAGAGAGGGCGACGGAGCAGTACCTGGAGGGGCGGCCGGATCCGGCGGCCGCAGCACAGCTGATCCACGAACTCCTGCAACCACACGACGCAGACCAATCGGACCCAGCGGCCACAGCACAGCTGATCCACGAACTCCTGCAACCGTACGGCGCAGAGCAATCGGATCCGGCGGCCGCGGCGCAGCGGGTCCGCGAGCTCCGGGAACGGCTGACGGGGCTCGGCGTGATCGGGGCCGAGCCGCCTTCGCGTCCCGAGCGGGCCGGCAGCGTCTCGGGCCACCGGCTGCGCGCCGTCCTCGACACCCTCACCGCGAGCGGCGTCGGCCTCTCCGGCGAGGAGCTGCTCGACGCGCTGTGGCTGGCCGGGCGGATGCCGACCGGGGGCGACGCCCCGCTGGCCCGGGCCGGCGGGATCGTCCCGGCGCCCGCCGCGTCCGGCCCGGCGACCCACCAGCCCGGCGCCTTCCTGCCGGACCGGCCCCAACTCCCGTCCCTTCCCCCGCAGTTCGAGCCGACCGGCCGACCCGCCGCCCCTCAACAGCACCAGCCACACCCCACGAGCCCCGCAGCCGACGCCCCCGACCCCCGGGCCCGCACCTCCCCCGGCCCCATCCCCCTGTACGGCGCCGCCCGCCCGCACCCCTCCGGCCGCACCCCCGGACAACGCCCCCAGCCCCTCCCCGCCCGCCCCGTCCGCGCCCCCGCCACCAAGGCGCTCGGCGCCCGCCAGCTCCAACTGGGCCGGTCCCTCCGCCCGTTGAAGCACCGGGTGCCCGACCGGGCGCGCTGGGAGCTGGACGAGGACGCGACCGCGGAGTCCACCGCCGAGAGCGGGCTGACCGACGCGGTGCTGCGTCCGGCGCGGGCCCGCTGGCTCGACCTGGCGCTCCTGGTGGACGACGGCGCGTCCATGCTGCTGTGGCAGCGGCTCGCCACCGAGGTGCGGCTGCTCGTCGAGCGCAGCGGCGCCTTCCGCACCGTGCGCGTGCACGGCCTGGACACCCGTGGCCCCGCCGCCCCGCTCCTCGGCCACCGCCCCTACACGCCGGGCACCGCCGTGCTTCCGCCCTCGACGGTCACCGACCCGAGCGGTCACACCCTGATCCTCGTGGTCAGCGACGGCGTCGGCGCGGCCTGGCGGGACGGCCGGATGCGGGAGTGGTTGAAGCAGTGGGGGCGGTACGGGCCCACTGCCGTGCTGCACGCGCTGCCCGGCCATCTGTGGGACGGCTCCGGGATCCGCGCCGAGCGCTGGCGGGTCACCACGCGGCGGCGGGGCGCGCCCAACGCGACCTGGGACGTGGTGGATCCGGTGCTGCCGCCGGAGGTCGCGCCGTTCGACGGGATGCCGGTGCCGGTGCTCGCGCCGGAGCCGGAGGCGGTGGGGGCGTGGGCGGCGCTGGTGGCGTCGCCGGGGGCGAGCGCGGTGCTGCCGCTGCTCGCACGGCAGCCCGGCCCCGGACCCGCCGGCGAGCCCGCCCCCGTATCGGCAGCAACTCCCGCACCCGCAGCCGCCGGTGAGCCGCCGCAGGACCGGGACGCGGCAAGCCGCTCCGTCCTGCGCTTCCGCGACGCCGCGTCCCCGGAGGCGTACCGTCTCGCCGCTCATCTCGCGGCGGTCGCGCCGCTGTCGGTGCCGGTGATGCGCCTCGTGCAGGGCGCGCTCGGCGACGAGGTCACGACCGGGCACCTGGCGGAGGTGTTCCTGGGCGGACTCATGCGGCGCACGGCGTCCGAGTCCGCCGAACTCCCGCCGCACCACCGCAGTTACGACTTCACCGACGGCGCCCGCGCCATCCTCCTCAGCACGGCCCCGGCGCCCGAACTCCTGCGTACGAGCCGCCGGGTGACCGAGCGGCTCGGCGAACTCGCGGGCCGGTCACCGGACTTCCCCGCGTGGCTGGCGCACCCTGCGGGCACGGAGCGGGTGGACGGGGACGCGCTGCCGTTCGGCTGGGTGGACGACCGGCTGCTGCGCAGGCTCGGCGTGAGCACGGCTCCGGCGCGGACCGAACCGGCCCCGGAGTACGTCGGCGCGCCCCGTTCCGAGTGGCTCCCCCTCTCCTCGTACGGACTCCACCGGGTCGGCCCCTGGCACCTGTTCGCCCGGCACCTCACCGCCGACGGCGACAGCGGGCTGTTCCTGGGGCGCGACGGGCGGGGGCGGACCGCCGCGGTCCGGGTCGCCCCGCCGGGCACCCCGCAGCAGCTGATCCTGCGGGGCGAGGCGGACGTGCTGCGGCACCTGGACGGGCGGGGCGCGCCCCGGATCCTCGGCGTCGACGCGGAGGGCGCACCCCCGTGGCTGGCGACAGAGCCGGCCATGGCGGGCAGCCCTGCGGCCCCGGCGCCCCATCTCGTCGACCACACACGGCAGTTCGGGCGGCTCGAGCGGACGGAGTTCGCCCGGCTCGGCCATCAGGTGGCGAGCACCCTCGCCCTCGCCCACGCCGCCGGGCTCACCCATGGGCGGCTCATCCCCGAGCGGGTGCTGATGACCCCGCACGGGGCGGTGCTCGCCGGCTGGGGCGGCCACGGGAGTCCGCTGGGCGCCACCCAGGACCTGCACGCCCTGGGCGAGACGCTGCTGGGCGCGGCGGGCGAGGACGTGCCCACGGCGCTGCTGGACCTGTTGCGGCGGTGTGTGCGGGGGCTGCCGCACAACAAGCCGAGCGCCGCCGAAGTGGCGGACGGCTTCGGGGAGTTCGTGACGGGGATCAGGGTGGCCGCGCCCGCGCGCGGGCCGCTCACCGACCTCGTCGCCCGCATCGGGTACGACGAGACCGGGGCGGAGGTCCTGCTGGACCTCGCCGAAGCGGGCCAGCACGGCGGCATCACCGGGCCTGCCGACGAGTCGGCCGCGCTGCTGGAGTCGGTCGTCGACGGCCTGGTGCGGCGGTACGCGCCGCAGGACCTGCAGATCTACCTCGCGAGCGACGACGTCCTCGCCGCCGTTCCCCCGGGCGCGACGGCGGGCGTGCCGCACATCGTGCGCGGTCCGGGCGGGCCCCGCTGGCCGGAGACGCTGCTGCCCGAACTCCGCAGGCGGCAGGGGCTCGCGGGGGAGGCGCCGTGGTCGCGGCGGCCGTCGGACCCCGTCCTGGTGGTCCTCTGCTCCGGGCTCCGGACGCCGGTCCTGCACGGGGCGGGGTGGGACGACGCCCTGAGCGGCGAACTCGGCGTCCACGTCCTGGCGCTCGGCCGCCCCCTGACCATGGCGGACGGCGAGTACACCGTCGCGTATCGCACCTACCGCATCAGACTGGGCTCCGGCCACGACCTGTCCACGTTCCACCACCGGGGAGCGCCGCCCTCCGGCACCTTCTTCCACCGCGCCCGCAGGCCGACGCACCCCCTCGGCGGCGGCTCCCCGTTCCCGCCGGGCCCTCCTCCCCCGATCCCCTCGTCCGAACGGCTCTCTCTCGCCCGGCAGTTCCGCGCGGCCGTCGACCGCGGGCGGGCCGGACACCTCGCCGACGCCCATGCCGCACTGGACACCGTCATCGCCGAACAGGCCCAGCTGCTCGGCCAGGACGACCCCGACACGCTGGCCAGCATCTACGAACTCGGCTTCGTCCTCCTCGGCCTGGGCCGGACGGACGAGGCGTACAACGTCTTCGACGTGACCGCGACCAGCCGGGACCGGGCGCTGGGCCCGCGTCACACGGACTCGCTCCTCGCCCATCAGCAGCGCGCGTTCGTCCGCGGCCTCCAAGGGCGCCACATGGAGGCGGAGGAGATCTACCGCGGGCTGCTGACCGCGTGGGAGAAGTCCCCGGGCGCGCTGCACCCCCACACCCTGCTGTGCCGCCACAACCTCGCCGCCACCCTCATCAACCTGGGGCGCCACGAAAAGGCGGCGGCCGAGGCCCGCACCGCATACGCGGGCCGGTCCCTCACGCTCGGCCCCGAGCACCCCGACACGCTCTCCAGCGGTCATGAACTGGCCGTCGCCCTGCGCGAGTTGCCGTCCCGCTCCGTGTTCCGCGCGGTCGCCGAGGAGGTGCACGAGGCCCGCAAGCGGACCCTCGGCGCTCACCACGCGGACACCCTCGCGACCAAGGCCCTCCTGGATCCCCCGCCCCCCTCCTCCTCGAAGCGCGGCCCCCTCGACAAGGGTTGATCCACGCCTCCCCGCCCTCGCTACCCTTCCCCCTGTGACCATCCAGGACTACGCCACGTACATCGCAGGCCTCCCCCGCGTCCTCGCGGGCGCCGCCGCGCTCTTCCGGGACGCCGAGGGGCGGGTGCTGCTCGTCGAGCCCAACTACCGTGAGGGCTGGGCGCTCCCGGGCGGCACCGTCGAGTCCGACCAGGGCGAGACGCCCCGACAGGGGGCCCGGCGCGAGACCGTCGAGGAGATCGGGCTCGATGTGGAGCTCGGCGCGCTGCTGGCGGTGGACTGGGTGCCGGGGCCCGGACGGCCGCCGCTCGTGGCGTACGTGTACGACGGCGGCGTCCTCGGCGAGGAGCAGCTCAAGTCGATCCGGCTCCAGGAGGAAGAGCTGCTGTCCTGGCGGCTCGTGGCCCGCGAGGACATCCCCGAGCACCTGCCGAACGCGCTCGGCCGCCGCGTCCTCGCCGCCCTCGACGTGCTGGCGGCGGGCACCGGGACGGTCGAGTTGGAGGACGGCCGGCGGGTGGGGCGCGCCGGCTAGGGCCTGTCCGGCGGATCAGGCCGCATGATTCCGAGCTGTGCCGTCCGTCGCTGGTGAGCGGGCTGTGGTGCGTCGAGATGCAAGGCGGAGGAGGGCGACAACGCGGAGCGTTGGCAACCGACGACAACGCCGCAGATCGGCGTGGAACAGCCCGCGACCGCGGCAAGATCCGCCGGACAGGTCCTAGGCGAGCTGCGCCAACTCCACTGCGCCGAGGCCGAGTTCAGCGGCGTTCGCCGAGTCCTGGATGGACGCCGGGCGGCTGGCTCCCGGTACCGGGATCACCGCCGGGGAGCGGGACAGGAGCCAGGCCAGGGCGACTTGTTGCGGACTGACGCCGCGCGCGGCCGCGAGGCGGTGGAAGGCGGTGCCCGGCGAGGTCGAGGTCGAGGTCGAGGTCGCGGGCGAGGTCGCGGGCGGGGTCGCGGGCGGGGTCCGCGTCGAGGCCGGGCCCGACGGGCCGTCGAGGGAGCTGCGGGAGATGCCGCCCAGTGGGCTCCAGGGCAGGAAGGCGAGGCCGAGTTCGGTGGCGAGGCGCAGCTCGGGTTCGCTGTCGCGGACGGCGGGCGAGTACTGGTTCTGTACGGAGACAAGCCCGTCGCCGAGGATCGCGTGGGCCTCACGGATCTGCTCGCAGGTCACGTTGGAGATCCCGGCGGCGCGGATCGTGCCCGCGTCGAGGAGTTCGTGCAGCGCGCCCACGGACTCCGCCCAGGGCACGGCCGGGTCCGGCTTGTGCAGCTGGTAGAGGCCGATGGCGTCGCCGCCCAGGCGCCGCAGGGATGCCTCGGCGGCGCGCTTGAGGTGGCCGGGGGTGCCGGTGACCGTCCAACTCCCGTCGCCGGGGCGCCCCCGGCCGCCCTTGGTGGCGACGAGGACGTGGGAGGTGTCGGCGCCGTAGCGGGCGAGGGCGCGGGCGACGAGGAGTTCGTTGTGGCCGGTCTCGTCGGCGTGCCAGTGGTAGCTGTCGGCGGTGTCGATGAGCGTGACGCCGGCGTCGAGGGCGGCGTGGAGGGTGGCGATGGCCCGCGCCTCGTCCGGGCGGTGCTCGATGGACAGCGGCATGGCGCCCAGGCCGACGGCGCTGACGGTGGTGTCTCCAAGAGGGCGGTACTGCATTGGTGGGTCGGCTCCTCAGACGGCGGGGGTGACGGGGGCAGCGGATGCAGCGGATGCAGCGGATGCAGCGGCCAGGGCTTCGGCGACGGCGCCGGGGAGCCAGTCGGCGGTGTGGGAGAAGGCGAAGCCCAGGTGCTTGGCGCGGGCGTTGCTCATGGCGTAGTGCCGGTCGAAGGAGAAGGGAGAGACGGGCTCACGCTCACTGCCCTCGGCACCATTCCCGGACATCCCGTAGGGGCCGTAGGGGCCGCACGTCCGGAACACCGGCTCCCGCCCGACCAGCGCACCGATCGCCCCGCTCAGCTCCCGGGCGTCGAGCGGCCCGTCGGAGCAGGCGTTGACGGCGCCGGTGAAGTCGGTGGCCGTGGCCGCCCACGCGAGCAGGTCCGCCAGCTCCTCGTACTGGATGAAGACCGTGGGCAGCGCGTCGGCGTGCACGGCGATCTCTCTCCCCTGGGTGATGCGTTCGACGTAGTGCGCCAGTCGGCCGGTGAACTCCGCCGCACCGCCGCCGAGCACGTGGGCGCTGCGCACGGCGGCGAAGCCGAACCCGTGCTGCCGCGCGAGGACGGCCTCCGCCTGGCGCTTGCCCTCGGCGTAGTGCGCCTCCAGGTAGGCCGCGTCGTGCCAAGGCAGGTCCGTCCGTACGAGCCATGCGGCCGGGTCCACGGTGTCCTCCGGTACCGGTGTGCCGGGCGGGACGGCGGGGAGGGCGGCGGTCGCCGGGTCGTAGACCTCGAGGGTGGAGGTCATGACGTAGCGCCGGGTGCGGCCGCCGAAGGCGCGGGCGGCGATGGCGGCCTGCACGGGGGTGTAGCAGACCTGGTCGATGACCACGTCGAAGGCGGCCGGACCGAGGGCAGCGATCAGGGCGGCCTCGTCGTCGCGGTCGACGACGAGGTGCTCGACGCCGGGCGGCGGTGCGGTCGAGCCGCGGTTGATGACGGTGACCTGGTGTCCGGCCGCCCGGAGGCGCTGGACCAGGAGCTTTCCGAAGTACCGGCTTCCGCCGATGACGCAGATCCTTTGCATGCCCCTCATCCTGGGCACCTACGATCACCAGCAGAAGTGCCCACCTACTGGATACGCATTAAGGAAAACTGTTGATCGATGTGCAGCGGCTGCGGGTCCTGCGGACGGTGGCGGAACACGGCAGCTTCAACCGGGCGGCGCAGGCCCTCCACCTCACGCCCTCGGCCGTGTCCCAGCACATCGCCGCCCTCGAGCGCAGCCTCGGCGCCCGGGTCGTGGCGCGCAGCACGCGCGGGGTCACCCTCACCGCGGCGGGCAGGATCATGGTGGGTGCGGCCGAGTCGGTCGCCGCGGAGCTCGCGCACGCCAAGCAGCGGGTCGACGGGCTCGGCACCGGTCGCACCTCGCTCACCGTCGCCACCTTCACCAGCGGCGGCAGGCTCCTGCTGCCCGGCGCGCTGGCCCGTCTTGCCGCGACCCATCCGGACACCGTGGTCCACGTCCGGGAGAGCGAGCCGGAGGAGAGCCTGCCGCTGGTCCGCCAGGGCGCCGTGGACGTGGCGCTCGCCTACCACTTCGACGGCCCGCTGCCCGGCGGCCCGGGCTCGACCTCGGCCCTGACCTGGACGGCGCTCATGGACGACCCGCTGCACGTCGTCCTGCCCGAGGCCCATCCCCTGTCCGGCCGCGCGGCGCTCGACATCACCGAACTGGCCGCCGAGCCCTGGGTGTTGGGCTGCCTGAAGACGGAGGCGTTCCTGCGCCGCCATGCCGAGCGCGCGGGCTTCACCCCGGACGTGCGCGGCACGACGACCGACTACTTCTTCGCCCGCTCACTGGTCGCCGCGGGCATGGGCATCTCCCTGATCCCCACCATCGCCCTGACGCCGGCCCTGCCGGGCCTGCGCACCGTCCCGATCACCCCGCCGACCCCGACCCGCCACATCGGCGCCGCCACGATCCGGGGCCGCGACCACGCCCACCTCACGACGCTGATCGAGGCGCTCGGGGAGCAGGCCGACGAAGAGGGGAATCAGAGCTGAGATCCCGGGACGGGAGAGGGCGTTCAGTACTTGCTGATGCAGTAGAGCTCGACGCCCTTGCCTTCGAGCTCTTGCCCCTTCAGATTCTTGGCGTTCCGGGCATTCACGACCCATTTCACCGAGCGCATTTCCGTCGGCGTCCAGCGCACCGTGACGAGATATCCCTGAGAGCCGCCGAAAGCGTGCGTGTGCACCTTCGAACCGCGCTTCAGCGACTTGAACTTGTGCTCCAGGCTGCCGATGCCGGAGTCTTCGATCATGACGGTCTTCCCGGCGGGGCAGCGCTTGACGCCGGACCGCTGCTGGCCGACCTTTCCCGGCTTGGCCCCGACGCGCCAGCCGTTCTTGCTGCAATAGGCGTACGCCTTCACCAGCTTCTTCGGCTTCTTCCCCACGCCATAGATGGACGTCACCTTCCACTTCACGCTCTTGCGCCAGGTGGGGATGGTGCGCACCGAGATGCCGTCAGGAGCGTGCGCCCACTTCCTGGAGACCAGCCTGCCGCCGCCCGGCTTCCACGAGACGCGGGTCCTGCCGATCGCCTCGTCCCAGAGCCAGACGGTCTTGCCCTTACCGCACTTCTTCACACCCGAACGCGAGTGGATTCCCTTCTTGCCCGTGGCGCCGACGCCCTTGGCCGACGCTTCGCCGGTCGCCGGAGCCGGGGCCTCCGCGGAGCGGGAGTCGACGCGGTGTTCGGGTGCGGCCTGGGCCGTCGACTCGAACGCGAGCGGCGTGACGGCCGCGGCCACTGCGACCAGCGCGCCGACCGGCACACCCATGCGGCGGGGGACTGGCATATACGCCTCCTGTTTTCCCTCTCGGACTTCACCGAATTCGAGCCACGCTAGGGCCCGGCGGTGAGCGGCCGCTATTGGCCGAAGGGGCAACTGCCGCGACACGAATCCCCATGCGGGAAGGGACGTGAGGTCTCTCTGCGCTTAGAAGAGCACCGCCTCGGGCGCCGGCGCCGCTGCCCCGCCCTCGAACTCCAACAGCCGCTGCTTGCGGTCGAGTCCGCCGCCGTAGCCGGTGAGGCTGCCGTTCGCGCCGACCACGCGGTGGCAGGGGACGATGACGCCGATGGGGTTCTTGCCGTTGGCGAGGCCCACCGCGCGCGACGCGCCGGGCTTGCCCAGGGCCTCGGCCAGTTCGCCGTACGTGCGGGTCTCCCCGTACGGGATCTGCTGGAGCCGGCGCCACACGCTGCGCTGGAACGGGGTGCCGTCGAGCCGCAGCTCCAGGTCGAAGTCGGTCAACTCCCCCGCGAAGTACGCCTCCAGCTGGCGGATGGCCTCCCCGAAGGGGGCCGGGTCGCGGTCGCCGAAGGTCTCCTCGGGTGGGCGGTGGCGCTGGTCGGTCATGTAGAGGCCGCTGAGCGTGCCGTCGGTGGCGACGAGAGTGAGCGGCCCGTAGGGGCTGTCCATCAGGGTGTGGTGACGATGCATGGCAGTGAAGTCCCTTACGCGGGGAGGTAGTTGATCGGGTGGTCGTCCGTCGCCCACAGGTACTGGACCGCGTACGCCCGCCACGGGCGCCAGGCCGCCGCGCGGGCGGTGAGCGCGGCCGGGGTGTGCGGGAGGCCCAACTCCTGTGCGGCGCGCCGCATTCCGAGGTCGGAGGGGATGAACGCGTCCGGGTCGCCGAGTGCCCGCATCGCGATGACCTCGACCGTCCAGGGGCCGAAGCCGGGCAGTTCGGCGAGGCGGGCGCGGGCCTCGTCCCAGTCGCTCTCGACACCGAGGTTGAGGGAGCCGTCGGCGAGGTGGCGCACGAGGGTCGTGAGGGTGGTGCGGCGGCTGCGCGGGAGCGCGAGGGCCTCGGGGTCGAGGGCGGCGAGCGACTCGGGGGACGGGAAGAGACGGGTCAGGCCGCCCTCGGGGTCGTCGACCTGCTCGCCGTGCGCGGTGACCAGGCGGGCCGCGTGCGTGCGGGCGGCGGCCGTGGAGACCTGCTGTCCGAGGACGGCGCGCACGGCGAACTCGGCCTCGTCCACGGTGCGCGGCACCCGCCGCCCCGGCGCCTTGTCGACGAGCGGCGCGAGCAGCTCGTCCCGGCGCAGCTGGCCGTCCACGGCGGCCGGGTCCGCGTCCAGGTCGAGCATGCGGCGGCAGCGGCTGATCGCGATGGTGAGGTCGCGCAGATCGGTGAGGGTGAGACGGCAGCCGATGTGGTCGGGGGCCGGTGTCAGGGCCACGATGCCGTGCCCGTACGGGAGCCGCAGGGTGCGGCGGTACGCGCCGTCGCGCCACTCCTCGACACCGGGCACGGCCGTGGCGACGAGATGGCCGAAGAGGTTGTCGGGGTTGAGGGGCGTGCGGAACGGCAGCCGGAGGGTGAGCGCGCCGCCGTGTCCGGCGGGAGCCGTGCCACGGCCGCTCTTCTGTGCGCGAGCCGCGCGGGCCGCGCGGGCCCGCAGCTCGCTCGGGGCGAGCGCGAAGACCTCGCGGACCGTGTCGTTGAACGTGCGGATCGAGGAGAAGCCCGCCGCGAAGGCGATCTCCGCCATCGGCAGCGGCGTCGTCTCGATGAGCAGCCGCGCGGTCTGGGCGCGCTGGGCCCGGGCCAGGGCGAGCGGGCCCGCGCCCAGCTCGGCGAGGAGCTGCCGCTCGACCTGGCGGGAGCTGTAGCCGAGGCGGGTGGCGAGTCCGGGGACGCCGTCGCGGTCGACGACGCCGTCGCCGATGAGCCGCATGGCGCGGGCCACCAGGTCGGCGCGCTGGTTCCACTCGGGCGAGCCGGGGCTGCTGTCGGGGCGGCAGCGCTTACAGGCCCGGAACCCGGCCTGCTGGCAGGCGGCCGCGCTCGGGTAGAACGTCATGTTCTCCGGCTTGGGCGGCACGACGGGGCAGCTGGGCCGGCAGTAGATGCGGGTGGTCAGGACGGCGGTGAAGAACCAGCCGTCGAAGCGGGCGTCCTTGGACTGCACGGCCCGCACGCACCGCTCGGCGTCAGTGTGGATGGCGCCGGCGGGGGCCGTGACGGGAGCGGCGAGGGGGGCCGCGGCAGCCCGGCCGTCGGCAGGGGCTGCGGCGCTGTCCTTCGTGGTCGGCATCGGCTTCGGCTTCGGCATGGCTCAAGCATCGGGCATCCCGTGCCCGCCTGGCTGGCGAGAATCCGACATCAACCTCGCACTGCCAGGACGTGGCCCCGGCCCTGGTCGAACGCCCGCTGCCGCTGCCTGCGCCCGGCCGTCGCCGGCGCCCGCTCGAACGCCCCGACCGCGATGCGCGCCGCGCCGTCCGGAACGGTCCACGGAGCTGGAGTACACGGGCCCGACGGTGCGCACGACGTGGGCACCTCCCACACCTTCAGCAGTGGGGGCAGATCGCGCCGTCGGCCCCGCCGCCGCCCAGGAGCGAGGAGTTGGCGGCGTCGACGATCACGTCGGCGGACTGCTGGCTGATGTCGCCCTGGACGAGGGTGCTCCGCACATCGTGTGCCCGTGCCGTCATGACGCCTCCCGCAGCCGTCGCCAGACCGCCTTCGCCGCGTTGTGCCCGGACATTCCGTGGACGCCCGGCCCCGGCGGGGTCGCGGACGAGCAGAGGAAGATCGCCGGATGCGGTGTCCGGTACGGGGACAGGGTGAGCTTGGGGCGCAGCATCAGCTGGAGTCCGCTCGCGGCGCCGCAGGCGATGTCGCCGCCGACATAGTTGGCGTTGCGCTCGGCGAGCTGGGGCGGGCCCGCGGTGGCCCGGGCCAGGACGCGGTCGCGGAACCCGGGTGCGAATCGCTCCAGTTGACGCTCCACGGCGTCGGTGAGGTCGCCCTCCCAGCCGTTGGGCACATGGCCGTACGCCCAGAAGACGTGCTTGCCCTCGGGCGCGCGCGTCGGGTCGACGACGCTCGGCTGGACGGTGATGAGGAACGGCGGATCGGGCGCCTTGCCCTCGCGCGACGCGGCCCGCAGGGCGGTGGCGACCTCCCGGCTGCTCGCGGCCACTTGGACGGTCCCGGCGGCGCGGGCCTCCTTCGCGGTCCAGGGCACGGGGCCGTCCAGGGCGTAGTCGATCTTGAAGACACTGGCCCCGTAGCGGTATCCCTCATAGGCGCGGCCGAGGCCCGCGATCCGGGCGAGGGCGGTGGGCGAGGTGTCGAAGACGTACGCGCGGGCGGGCGGCAGGTCGTCGAGCCGCTTCACCTCGTAGTCGGTGTGGACGGCGCCGCCGAGGTCGCGGAGGTGGGCGGCGAGGGCGTCCGAGATCGACTGGGAGCCGCCGCGGGCGACGGGCCAGCCGCGGGCGTGCGCGGCCAGGGCGAAGACCATGCCGACGGCGCCGGTGGCGAGGCCGCCGAGCGGGGCGATGACGTGGGCGACGAGCCCGGCGAACAGGGCTCGCGCACGGTCGTCGCGGAAGCGGCGCATGAGCCAGGTGGAGGGCGGCAGTCCGGCGAGGCCGAAGCGGGCGAGCGTCACCGGGTCGCGGGGCAGGGCGGTGAGCGGGAGCGCCATGAAGTCCCGCACCAGCGCGTCCCACTTGGGCACGAAGGGCTCGATCAGCCTGCGGTAGGCGCCCGCGTCGCGCGGCCCGAACGAGGCGGCGGTCTCGCCCACGGAGCGGGAAAGCACGGCCGCGCTGCCGTCGAGGAAGGGGTGCGCCATGGGGAGTTCGGCGTGCAGCCACTCCAGGCCGTACCGCTCCAGGGGCAGGGCACGGAACGCCGGGGAGTTGATCCCGAGGGGGTGGGCGGCGGAGCACGGGTCGTGCCGGAAGCCGGGGAGCGTGAGCTCTTCGGTGCGCGCGCCGCCACCGACCGTGGACCGCGCCTCGAAGACGGCGACGGAGTGGCCGCGGCGGGCCAGCTCGACGGCAGCGGTCAGCCCGTTCGGTCCCGCCCCCACGACGACGGCATCAAGCATGGACGGCACCTTCGGACTCCTTCGTCAGCCGGTGGCCTCTGCCGCCAGCATAGGCCGGGGCCCTGACGGCGCTTGCGGCGCGGGGCTCCCGGGTCCCGGGGCTCACCGGAGTGGAGTCGGATCGCCCCCGTCGGATCGCCCCCGTCAGGCCGCCCCCGTCGAATCGCCCCCGTCAGGCCGCTCCGTCCGTGGCACCCGTGAGCAGCCCGACGACGCGGTCGACCGTGGCGCGGTCGCGCGCGGCCGTGAAGGGCAGGGCGTTCCCGCCGGCTATGCGGAAGGGCTCTCCGGCGACCGTCAGGTTCGTGCCGCCCGCCTCGGCGACGAGGAGGAGGCCCGCGGCGTGATCCCACGCGTTCTCCCAGGAGAAGGCGATGGCGTCCAACTCGCCCTTGGCGATGGCGAGATACTCCAGTCCGGCCGAGCCGCAGGGCCGCGGCCGCACCCCGTCCGTGCGCAGGCCGATGAGGGCCTGCTTCTGGTCGTCCGTGGTGAAGTCCGGGTGGGACGTGGCCACTTCGAGGGTCCGGCCGGGCGCGGGCGGGCCGGCCTGCAGCGGCGCGCCGTCGACCGTGGCGCCATGACCGCGCACCGCCACGGCGCAGGTGTCCAGGGCCGGGGCGAACGTCCACGACGCGAGGACCTCGCCGCGCAGGGCGAGGGCGACCAGGGTGCAGAAGCCGGGGTCGCCGTGGACGAACTGGCGGGTGCCGTCGACCGGGTCGACGATCCACACGGGTGCCTCGCCGCCGAGCGCGTCATATATCGCGGGGTCGGCGTGGACGGCCTCCTCGCCGACGACGACGGAGCCGGGCAGCAGGGCCTTCAGCACCGGTGTGAGGTGCTCCTCGGCGCGGCGGTCGGCGACGGTCACCAGGTCGTGCGGGCCGTTCTTCTCCACCACCTCGTCCGCCGCGAGCTGGCGGAAGCGGGGCGTGACCTCGGCTGCGACCGCCTTGCGGACGGCCTCCTCCACGTCGGTCAGGCCCCCGGCCAGCAGAAAGTCTTCGATCACTTCGGTCGCTTCGATCATGACTCCATGAGAGCACGGCCCTCTGACATTCCGTACGCGGCCGGTGTACGCAGGGTGGATTCCGCGTGAATCCGGCGCTTCGCCCCCCGGCCCGGCGCTCCACAACCGCCCGGCGGGCCCCGTACGGTCAGCGGCCCCGCACGCTCAGCGGCTCAGCGGCTCAGCGGCTCAGCGGCTCAGCGGCTCAGCGGCTCAGCGGCTCAGCGGCTCAGCGGCTCAGCGGCTCAGCGGCCGACCGCGTACCCCTGCATCCCTCGCGGATTCGCCCCCGCCGAGAGCACCCCGGTCCGCGGATCCCGCGCCACCGCGCACAGCCGCCCCTCCGACCACTCCTCCCCCACGGTCACGTCATGCCCGCGCCGCCGCAGCTCCTCGACGACGTCCCGGTCCATGCGGGCCTCGACCGTGAGGCTGCCCGGCCGCATGCCGCGCGGGTGGAAGGAGCCGGGGAAGCTGTCGTTGTGCCAGTTCGGGGCGTCGATGGCGCCCTGCAGGTCGAGGCCGCCGCGCACGTGCGCACGGAGCGCGACGGCGAGGAAGAAGTGCACCTGCCACTGGTCCTGCTGGTCCCCGCCCGGCGTCCCGAAGGCCATGACGGGCACGCCGTCCCGCAGAGCGAGCGACGGGGTGAGCGTGGTGCGCGGACGGCGCCCCGGGGTGAGGGAGTTGGGCAGCCCCTCGTCCAGCCAGGCCATCTGGAGGCGGGTGCCGAGCGGGAAGCCGAGCTCGGGCACGACCGGGTTGGACTGGAGCCAGCCGCCGCTGGGCGTGGCCGCGACCATGTTGCCCCAGCGGTCCACGATGTCGAGGTGGCAGGTGTCCCCCCGGGTGGCGCCCGAGCCGTCGACGGTCGGCTCCCCCGCCCCGGCGTGCCGCGCCGCGAGGGTGTCCGCGTCCAGCTCCCCGGAGGCCACCGCCCGCGCGTGGGCGGAGAGTCGGGGCTCCCGACCGCCGGGGCTGCCCGGGCGCAGCTCGTACGAAGCCTTGCTGCCGATCAGTTCACGGCGCCCCGCGTTGTACGCCGTGGACAGGAGCTCGTCGACGGGCACCTGTGCCGCGTCCCCGTACCACGCCTCCCGGTCGGCCATCGCGAGCTTGCAGCCCTCGACGAGCAGGTGGACGTAGTCGGCGGACCCGTACGCCGGAAGTTCCCGCGGGAGCAGGGCGAGCTGCTGCAGGAAGGCGGGGCCCTGGCTCCAGCCGCCCGCCTTGCAGAGGGTCCAGCCGTTCCAGTCGTACGTGACCGGGTCCTCGTAGGTCGCCTGCCACCCGGCGAGGTCGGCGGCCGTGAGGGTGCCGGTGTGGCGGCGGCCGCTGGTGTCCAGGGTGGGGCGCCCGGCCTGGGCGACGAGGGCCTCGGCGATGAAGCCGGTGCGCCAGATCTCCCGGGCCGCGTCGATCTGTTCGGTGCGCGAGCCGGTGCCCGCCTCCGTGACGGTGCCCGCCTCCGTGACGGTGCCCGCCTCCGCGATGGTGGTGGCCTCGGCGATCAGCCGCCGCCAGGTGGCGGCGAGCGCGGGGTTGCGCAGCAGCTCACCCGGCCGCGGAGCCGCACCGTCCACCAGATACACAGCAGCCGAGGAAGGCCACTCCCTCTCGAAGAGCTCCCGCACCGTCTCGACGGTCTCGCCGACGCGCTCCACGGGCGCGTGCCCGTCCTCGGCGTACCCGATGGCGTACTTCAGCACGTCGGCAAGGGACTTGGTGCCGTGGTCGCGCAGGAGCAGCATCCACGCGTCGAAGGCGCCAGGCACGGCGGCGGCGAGCGGCCCGGTGCCGGGGACCAGGTCGAGGCCGAGCGAACGGTAGTGCGCGACGGTGGCACCGGCCGGGGCCACGCCCTGCCCGCACACCACCCGCACCGGCCCGTCGGCGGGCCCGACGATGATCGGCACCTCGCCCGCCGGCCCGTTGAGGTGCGGCTCCACCACATGCAGCACGAAGCCCGCGGCGACGGCGGCGTCATAGGCGTTGCCGCCGTCCTCCAGGACCGCCATCGCGGACTGCGAGGCGAGCCAGTGGGTGGAGGAGACCATGCCGAAGGTGCCCTGGAGCGTGGGTCGCGTGGTGAACATGGCCGCAGGCTAACCGCCGCGTCAACTCACCTGCCGGGCGGGCCTCGCACGCTCGCCCGTGCCCTGACCCGCGTCCAGGCCCGCACGCTGGAAGGCCCAGTCCATGCGCGGCTCCACCACCCATCTGAAGACGCGCCGCACGGGCGCGCTGCAGAGCAGGCTGATGCCGCCCACGGCGACGAGCGTCACGGCGACCTCACCGGCGGGCCCGTGCAGCCACGGGTGGTCGTACCAGCCCCAGAACCGCGCGGACTTGATGAGAAAGCCGTGCAGCAGATACGCGTACAGGGTCCCGGTGCCCAGCGTGCTGAACCACGTGTGGCGCCCCGGCACCCAGGCGAGGAAGCAGGCGCTGAGCACGAGGGCGAGCACGAACAGCGCGGGCGTGGTGAACAGGGCCGCCCACCGCGGAGCGCCCTGGCCGACGATGCTGCCCCGGTGGTACAGCCAGCCGGCGTCGAACCAGGGCGCGGCCCAGTAGGCGGTTCCCAGGAACGCCAGCGCGACGGGCAGGGCGGCGATCCGTACCCGCCGGGTGCGCAGCCGCTCGAAGTGCTCGGAGCGCAGGGTGAGTCCGAGGACGAAGAACGGCAGGAACGCGACGACCCGGTGCAGCGCCAGGTCCCCGCCCGCGTCGGGCATGGCAGCCATCGCCACGGCGCACGCGAGCGCGATGGGCACCGGATGCCTCAGCAGCAGCCAGATCGGGGTGGTGACCCGCCAGATGAACAGCGCGAGCAGGAACCACATGACATACCAGGGATCGAGCAGGCTGATCGGATACCCAGGATCGTCCTGCGCCCACCGGTAGAAGAGCGTGTACGCGACCTCGAAGATCACGTACGGCACGGCGACGGAGGTCACCAGACGTCTGAGCCGCCCCGGCCCCATGTCGAAACTGCGCGAGAAGTACCCGGAGATGAGGGCGAAGGCGGGCATGTGGAACGCGTACACCGTGAGGTAGAGGGCCGTGGTGGCCCGGCTCCCGTAGGTCAGCGGCTCCCAGGCGTGCCCGCACGCCACCAGGACGATGGTCAGGAACTTCACGTTGTCGAAGTAGGGGTCGCGGCGTGCTCCCATGAATCCCCGTTGTCTCCCTTCGTGCCCTACGACTCACTACGGTTCACCTGACCCGGGCCCCTGCCCAAGAAGGCACTTCTCATTCCGCCCCGGCTGTGCTTGCCTGAGTGGCCGTTTCGCTCGCCGGGGCAGGAGTCGCTCATGCGCAAGCAGTGGATCACCGGGGTGTACGGGATGCCGTGCACCGTCGCCGTCCTAGTGCTCGGGTTGCTGCTCGGCGGCTGCGGGGACCCGTCGTCGGGGACGGAGGCGGCGCCGGCGCCGACGGCCGCCCGCAGCGACGACGGGTCGAAGCCCCCGTCGTCGACCTCGCGGGAGAGGCCGGCACCGTCGCACCCGGCGAACAAGGCGACGAACGGGGCATCCCCCACGGTCCTGTACTTGGGCGACTCACTCGCGATGGAGAACCAGAAGGTCCTCGGCGGCCTCCTCAAGAGCCGGCTCGACGCCCGCTACACGAGCGCCCCCTACTCCGGCACGACACTCTGCGACTACTTGACGGGCACGGGCGCGAAGTCCCTCGTACCGGACGGCGACAAGGCGGCGACGCTGGTCCGCAAGCTGCACCCGGACGTCGTGGTCCTCCAGTTCTGGGGCAACGCCTGGGGCTACACGCCGTGCATGGACGGCATCACGTACGACAAGGACAAGGCCACGTATCTGGCGCGGTACGCGGCGGACGCGAAGAAGCTGAGCACGCAGATCACCGAGGCGGGGGCAGGAGCGGGACGGCCGAAGGTGATGTGGGTGCTGCAGGGCCCCGACGCCATGACCCCCGACCGCGTACGCCAGGTCAACGACATCTACCGTGGACAGGCGGCCTCCTCCGGCGACGTGCTCGCCGATGCGGGCCAGGCCGTGAGCCCGGCGTCGGGACGCTACACCTGGACCGAGACGCTCCCCTGCACGGCGTACGAGCGCGCCCACCCCACGTACTGCACGAAGCCCTCCCAGAATCGCACGCAACTGCACCGCGGCGACGACCTCCTCCACTTCTGCCTGGCCCCCACCACGCCCAAGTCCCGCCCGTGTCCGGCGCGTTCGCCGGGGGTGCTGAGGATGGCGCAGGCGATCACGGGGGCGGTGGCGAAGGCGTCGTAGGCCAGCCTCTCCGCGGCTCAGCGCCCGTTGGCGGAGAAGTGCTGGTAATCGGGGTGGGCCCAGCGCCCACCCCAGAGCCAGCCCACCTCGCGCATGGCTGTCCACACCGCATCACCGCGCCGGATCATCCCCTTCACGGGGCGGCTGCGGTCGAGGTAGCGCGCTCCGGCCGCGGGGTGAACGCGCCCGTTGACGTCGACATAGGGATTCTCGACGGTGTTGATGTCGAGGGCGTCTCCGTAGGAGTGCTGGGAGAGCTTGCCCGGATCGCCGGTCACCGGACGGCAGTTGAAGGCGGACGTGTTGTCGTCGGCCATCGCGGCCGGGTCACTTCCGCGATAGGCGGCCATGGGGCGCATGCGACGGATCGGGAACTTCGCGTCGAACGCCTTCTTGAAGACGTACAGCACGGGCTTCACGGCCCGGTCGCGAACGACCAGCTCACCGGAGTGGACGCGCCCGTCGAACCCCCAGTGGTTCATCCGGATCAACCGCAGCCGCCCCGGCGCCACGGGGCAGCCCGGGTGGTAGGTGACGCCGAGGGCGCTGCGTGGCACGGCGGTGACGACGGCGGCGAGGCCGGGGACGGGGGCGGAGCCGAAGCCGGAGCGGGAGTCGGAGTCGGCGGGCACATGGGAGAGCGGCTGTGCCGCTGCGGCGTCAGCGGGCGTGAGGGAGAGGCAGAGCCCCAGAACAACAGAGGGAATTGCACCTTTAAGTCCGTTTTGCACCTGCTCACGCTAAGCGCCCCCCGACCGAATTCACGGCATTCGCGCTCTGTCGCCGCCGGGCAGCGGGTCTGCCACCGCGGCCTCGACGCCCGGTGCGCGGTGCGCGGTGCACTACGAGGCGGAGCAGCCGGACAACATCGCGGGGCTACGGCGAAACCCCCGACCCGGAGAACGAGTTCCGCGTGCACGCGGGAGGGCGCGCGGCGGCGGTGGCGCGGATCCGCGACGCGATGAAGGGCCAGCCGGAGTTCGCCCCGGTGTGGGCCGCGCAGGCCCGGATGACCGAGGCCGAACTCCGCACCGCCGAGGGCGTCGACGCCACCGCCCACTGGACGCAGGCCGTCACCGCCGCCGAACAGGTGGCGGCCCCGGCCCTGCTGGCCACCGCCCGGGCACGGCTCGCGGAGGCCCTGATCACCCAGGGCGGCGACGGGTCGCGCGCGGCCGCGGGCGAGTTGCTGCGGCAGGCCGAGGCGGTGGCGCGCGAACTGGGCGCGGCACCGCTCGAGGCGGAGATCACCACACTGGCCGGGCGGGCCCGGATCCCGCTGCGGCAGACCGGGGGAGAGGAACCCCCGGCGCCCGCGGCGGAGCTGGGGCTGACCGCCCGGGAGCGGGACGTGCTGCGCCTGGTCGCGGCCGGGCGCAGCAACCGGCGGATCGCGGAGGAGCTGTTCATCTCACCGAAGACGGTGAGCGTGCACGTGTCCAACATCCTGGCCAAGGTGGGCGCTTCGGGGCGGGGGGAGGCTGCGGCGATCGCGCATCGGCTGGGGGTTTTCGATTCCTGACCCGGAAGGGGTGGACGGCGCCTACACTCCCCTCCCCTCCCCTCCCCTCCCCTCCCCTCCCCTCCCCGGCTCAGGCGCCGCCCGCCGCCACCC
Source organism: Streptomyces sp. NPDC059009 (assembly GCF_042740175.1). NCBI lineage: Bacteria > Bacillati > Actinomycetota > Actinomycetes > Kitasatosporales > Streptomycetaceae > Streptomyces > Streptomyces sp. NPDC059009. The sequence continues at coordinate 140,315 of NZ_JBHYJB010000001.1, forward strand.
GGCCTCGTGGCGCGCGGCGCGTGGGGGTCATCAGGAGCGTGCTGGGGCGCACCGTGGCCCGGGCGACCGGGCGTACGGACTGGTCGGGTGTCGCACTCAGGCGCCAGGTTCCGGCGAGCGTAGCGATCGCCGTGGTGAGCTCGGTCATCGCGAAGTGGTCGCCGATGCATTTGTGCTTGCCCGCGCCGAACGGCAGGAAGGCTCCGTGCGGCAACGCTGCGACCTGCTCCTCGTCCAGCCAGCGGTCGGGGTCGAACCGCAGCGGGTCCGGGAAGAAGGCGGGGTCGCGGTGCAACGCATGTTGGCAGTACGCGAGTTCGGTGCCTGCCGGGATCTCCCACTCGCCCAGCGTGACCGTGTCGAGCGTGCGACGGGTGACGAGCCAGCCCGTGTGGTGCAGGCGCAGGGCCTCCTTGATGACACGTCCCAGGTAGGTGAGCTTCGGGACGTCCTCGAAGGCGACCGGGCGACCCGCGAGCACCTCGTCCAGTTCCGCCTGGAGGCGCTTGTCGACCTCGGGGTTGCGGGAGAGCTCGTAAAGGACCCAGGAGAGGACGGAGGCCGTGGTCTCGGTGCCCGCCACCGCCAGCGTGATGACTTCGGAGCAGATCTGATGGCCGCTCAGCGGCTGCCCGGTCTCCTCGTCCTCGGCGCGCATCAGCATGGAGAGCATGTCACCGGTGTCGGGGCCGGAGGCGCGCAGTGCGGCGACGGCCTCCGAGATGATGGCGCGCACGGCCTCGCGCGAGGCGTTGAAGCGTCGGTTGGCGGGCAACGGCAGCTTCTCCACCCAGTCGGGGAGCATCACGCGTGAGCCGACACCGTTCATCACCACCGAGAGGTCATTGCGCAGCCGTTCGAAGGCGTGCGCGTCAAGGCTGGAGGAGAAGACGGTGGCGGCGAGCATGTCGAGTGAGAGTTTGACCATCGCCTCGCGGACGTCGATGACTTCGCCGGGCTTCCAGCCCGCGACGGTTCGCTCCACCTCGCCGCGCATCAGCTCGACGTACCGGGCGATCTCGGCCTGCCGGAAGGCGGGCTGCAGCTGCCGCCGCTTGCGGACGTGGTCGGTGCCCGCGGCGGTCACCACACTGTCGCCGCCCAGGACTTGGCCCATCTTCTCGAAGAAGCGCCCCTTGTCCAGACCGGGGGCGAGGTCGACCAGCATCCGGCGGATCAGGGCGGGGTCGTTGACGACGACCGTCGGCTGTTGCGGCTGCAGCTTGATGCGCACGAGCGGGCCTTGGGAGCGCAGCGAGGCGATGAAGGCGAGGTTGTCGCGGAGCAACGGGACGGCGTGCCCGAGCAGCGGGAGCGCTCCGGACGCCATGGGTATGGGGGGTTGGGAGACAGCGGTGGTCACGGTGGTCAGTCGCTCCTAGTCGGGTGGGCACAACGCCCGTAACACTTCCCCACCCCGCGTGACCGGAATCATGCCCTTCACTTCTTCAGAATCACGCCATGCCAAGGGTGTTGAACAGGTCACAGCATAGATCGTTTACGGTCAGGGCAACCTTAGTAGGGCAGTTGAGCGGTAAACCAAACATACGTTCGCACGCGGGGTGCGGGGGGCTCCCCGCGCGTGCAGCACTAGGAGAAATGAATGCCCCAGGACGTCCGGTTCGACCTCCCCTTCACCACCCCCGTCAGCGGCCACCTCCACTCCGCGCGGGAGCAACACCTGCGGTGGGTCTGGGAGATGGGGCTGGTGAGAAGTGAGGCCGCGTTCGAGGAGTATCAGTCCTGGGATCTGCCGCAAGCCGCGATACGCACGTATCCGTACGCCAACGCCGAGGACATGGTCGTCCTCATGAACTGGTTCTCGCTGGCCTTCCTCTTCGACGACCAGTTCGACGCGGCGCGCCCCGACCGTGCCGACCGCGTCGCCGAGGTCGCCCGTGAGCTGATCGCCACGCCCCTGCGGCCCGTGGGCAGCAAGCCCCGCGTCGAGTGCCCGATCACCGTCGCCTGGGCCCAGGTGTGGGAGCGGCTCGCGGAGGGGATGTCGCTGGCCTGGCGCAGCCGGTTCGCCGCGTCGTGGGGACGGTTCCTCGTCGCGCACACCGAGGAGGTCGATCTGGCCGCGCGCGGCGGGCACTTGGGGCTCGAGGAGTACGTGGGGTTCCGGCGGCGCACCGTCGGGATCCATCACAGCATCGACGCGGGCGAGCGTGCCCGGCGCTTCGAGGTGCCCGCGCAGGCGCAGGCGCACCCCGTGCTGATCGGACTGCGGGACGCGGCGGCGGATGCCATCGGGTTCATGAACGACGTGCATTCTTTTGAGAGGGAGAAGCGGCGCGGGGACGGGCACAACCTCATCACCGTCCTGCACCGCGACCGCGGCCACTCCCTCGCCGACGCCGAGGCCGAGGCGATCCGCATGACCAATGAACGGCTCGCCGACTACCTGGAGTTCGAGGCCCGCATACCTGAGATGTGCGAGGAGCTCGGGCTGAGTTATGAGGACCGGCGACGCGTCGACATGGGCGTGGAGGCCGCACAGCACTGGATCAACGGGAACTACGAGTGGGCGCTGACCACGGGGCGGTATGCCGCCGTGAAGGAGAGTGCGGCGGCCACGGCCGAGTTGCAGGGGCGCGGGTCACTCGACGATCTGCTCACTGTCTGAGGCACATCGGTGGCCGGTCCCGCACCGGGTCCGGCCACCACTCTCACTCGCCCACCACCGTCCACATTCACGCCACCCAATCCCTACCCATAGGTAACTCCCGCTGCTTGGATGGCTGCGCTCCATGTCCCCCCCACCACCCCGGGAGTTGCCGTGCCCCGTCCCCCGCTCCGCCGTGCCGCCCGAGGCGCCGCCCTCGCCGCGACCGCGCTGGCCCTCGCGGGCGCCACCCTCACCACCGCGCCCGCGTCCGCCTCCGCCGCGCCCGCCGCCACCCCGGCGCGGGACGCCGCGACGCCGAAGCTGAGCGTCCTCACGTACAACGTCTTCCTGATGAGCAAGAACCTCTACCCCAACTGGGGCCAGGACCACCGCGCCCAGGCGATACCCGCGGCGTCCTTCTTCAGCGGTCACGACGTCGTCGTGCTGCAGGAAGCCTTCGACAACTCCTCCTCCGACGCCCTCAAGCACAACGCCGCCGACCGCTACCCGCACCAGACCCCCGTGGTCGGCCGCTCCAAGAGCGGGTGGGACGCGACGGGCGGGGCCTACTCGGCGACGACGCCGGAGGACGGGGGCGTCACGCTGCTCTCCAAGTGGCCGATCCTGCGCAAGGAGCAGTACGTCTACAAGGACGCCTGCGGCTCCGACTCCTACTCCAACAAGGGCTTCGTGTACGCCGTCCTGGACGTGAACGGCACCAAGGTGCATGTCGTCGGGACCCACACCCAGTCCACCGACTCCGGGTGCGGCAGCGGTGAGGCGGCACGGATCCGCGGCGCCCAGTTCAAGGAGATCGACGCCTTCCTGGACGCCAAGAAGATCCCGGCCGGTGAACAGGTGCTCGTCGCGGGCGACCTGAACGTGGACTCGCACGGGTCCGAGTACTCCTCGATGCTCGCCGACGCGGGGCTCGCGGGCGCGGACTCCCGCACCGGGCACCCGTACTCCTTCGACACGAAGGAGAACTCCATCGCCCGCTACCGCTACCCGGACGACCCGAACGAGGACCTCGACTACGTCCTGCACCGCACCGGGCACGCCAAGCCGTCCGGCTGGACCAACGAGGTCGTCAAGGAGCAGTCGGCGCCCTGGACGGTCTCCAGCTGGGGCAAGGACTACACGTACACGAACCTCTCCGACCACTACCCGCTGACGGCCTCCGCCCGCTGACCGTCCCGGCCGCCGGCCGCCGGCCGCCGCGGCGCGTTACCCCGGACGGCCCTGCCGGGGTGCGCGTCGCGGCCGTCGCCAGTGTGCTGTCACAGATGGGTGACCACATAGACAGCCCGCGTATCGCGGGCAGCACACGACGTGACGCGCTGGGACTGGCCGCGGGCCTCCTGACGGGCGGCGCCCTCGCTCTGGGCGGCGCACCGCCGGCCGCCGCGGCCGAACCCGACGACGACTGCCTCGCCGACTACGACGCGGACTACGAACTGGCGCTCGCCCTCTCGGAGGCCGAGCTGCCGGAGGACTCCGCCGAGCTGGAGCGGTACGGGCCACCGGGACGCTGCGCGATGCCGCTGCGGCGCCGCTTCCGCATCACCACGCGCTACGGGGTGCCCGGCAACTGGATCGCCGGGTACCACACGGGCATCGACCTGGCGGTGCCGCGCGGCACCCCGGTGTACGCGGTCGGCGGCGGCCGCGTCGTCCTGGCCCGCTGGTCCGGGGCGTACGGCAAGGCGGTGACCGTACGGATGCCGGACGGGCACTACGCCGTCTACGCGCATCTGTCCCGCATCTCCGTGCGCCGCGGGGCCCGGCTGCGCACCGGGGCCTACCTGGGCAGCAGCGGCGCTACCGGGCGGGCCACCGGGCCCCATCTGCACCTGGAGATACGGGCCCACCGCGGGTACGGGTCCGACGTCAATCCCGCCCAGTACCTGGCGCGCAGGGGTGCCCGGCTGCGCTGACCGGGCCCCGTGTCATGCCGTCTGCGCCGCCGTGAACTCCACCGGAAGCCGGTCCAGGCGGGACTCCCACGTGGAGGCCGTGGAGGTCAGCTCCACCTGGTCGACCGCGAGGCGCAGTCCCGTCAGGCGGTGCAGCAGGACGTCGACGGCCGTCGCGATGATGGCCTGGCCGACGCCCTGTCCCGGGCACTCGTGGGAGCCGCCGCTGAAGGCCAGATGGGCCTGGTTGCCGTGCAGGTCGGAGGTGGCGTCCGGGCGGATCTCCGGATCGGCGTTGCCCGCTGCGAGGCCGAGCACGAGCAGGTCGCCCGACTTGATGTGACGGCCGCCGATCTCCAGGTCCGAGGTGGCGAACCGGCCCGGACAGACGGCGAGTGGCGGCGTGGTCCACATGACCTCCTCTACCACCGCCGAGACGTCCAGCTGTCCGCTCACCAGGCCCGCCATGTGCGAGGGGTGGGTGAGCACGGACTGCAGCACGCGGGCCAGCAGGTTGCTGGTCGTGGTGTGCGCGGCGATCAGGACCAGGCGCAGATGACCGAGGATCTCGTCTTCGTCGAGGTCCGCGCGGTGGTCGATGAGGCCGGTCGTGAAGTCCGCACCCGGCTCGGCGCGCTTGCGCTTGGCCAGCTCCTGCAGGATCTCCATGATGCGGTCGTTGTGCGCGAGCGCGTCCTCGCCGCCCTTGATGACCTGCGCACAGGACGTGGCGAGGCTGCGCCCTTCGCGCTCGGCGAGCCCGAAGAGCCGGGTGAGGACGAGCATCGGCAGGTACTCGGCGTAGTCGGCCACCAGGTCGGCGCTGCCCTTGTCGGCGAACGCGTCGATCTGCTTGTTGGCGAACCGCGTCACGTGCCGTTTGATGCCGCGGTCGGCGACGGCCTGAAGGTTGTCCGTGACCGCCCCGCGCAGGCGCCGGTGCGGCTCGCCCTCCTGGGAGACGCAGTCGGGACGCCAGCCCACCATCTGCATCAGCGGCGAGGTGTCCTCGACCCGTCCCTCCGTCCACTCCCGCCAGATCCGCGAGTCCCGGGTGAACTGACGCGGGTTCTCCAGGACCCGCCGATTCTCCCGGTACCCGAGGACCAGCCACGCCGGCACGTCCCCTTCGAGGAGGACGGGCGCGACCGCCCCGTACTTCTCCCGCAGCCGGTCGTAGACCCCGTGCGGGTCCGCCGAGACGCCCTCTCCGTAGAGGCGCGTGACGCCTCCCGGGCCTGCCGGGCCGTCGTGCCGCACCGGGCAGCCGCCCGTGGCGGGAGGAGTCTGGGGCTGGTCGTTCACTGGGGCTCCAAGACGGTGGCGGCCGAGCGGTCCTTGAGGTGGCGGATCAGCGCGATGAGGACATCGCGGCTGGAGGCCCGGTCGCGGGCGTCGCAGGCGACGACCGGGGTGGACTCGGGGATGTCCAGGGCCTCCCGTATCTCCTCGACGGGGTGGTTCTGCGAGTCCGGGAAGACGTTCAGGGCGATGACGAAGGGGACGCCCTGGCGCTCCATCTCCTCGATGGCGCGGAAGCTGGAGGCCAGGCGCCGGGTGTCCACGAGGACGACCGCGCCGAGGGCGCCCTTGAACAGGCCGTTCCACAGGAACCAGAAGCGCTCCTGGCCGGGCGTGCCGAACAGGTAGAGCACCAGCTGTTCGTTGATTCCGATGCGGCCGAAGTCGAGGCTGACCGTGGTCTCCTGCTTGTCGGCGATGCCGACCAGGTGGTCCACGTCGACGCTGGCCTGGGTCAGGGTCTCCTCGGTGGTGAGGGGCTTGATGTCGCTCACGGAGCGGACCATGGTGGTCTTGCCCGTGCCGAACCCCCCGGCGATCATCACCTTGACCGAGCGGCTGCCCGCGGCCAGGGAGTCCGCCGACGCCCCGCCCTGACGGGCGGCGTCGCCGGGGTGACCTGGACGGTCAAAGCCTTTCAAGTCCACTGAGTACCTCCTCAAGGAGCGCGAGGTCCGGCCCGCGGCCGGGTGCGGAGACCGGGATCGGGTTACGGGCTTCCACCCGGCCTGCGTCCAGCAGGTCGGCCACGAGCACCGCGAGAATGTTGAACGGCAGCCCCAGGTGGGCGCCCAGCTCGGCCACCGACAGCGGGTCGCGGCAGCGGCGCACGATCTCCTGGTGCTCGTGCTGCATGCCGGGGGCGGGCGCCGACCGGGAGACGATGAGGGTGGCCACGTCGAGCCCGGCGGCGGCCCCGCCCGGCCCGCTGCGCCCGCCGGTCAGGACGTAGTAGCGCTCGAGGCCGGACGGTTCGGTGGACCGGCGGGGGCCGCTCATCCAGGCTGCTCCTCCCGGCGCGGAGTGGTGCCGAGCAGCTCACCCATCCTGCGGGCCAGGTCTCTCATCTGGTGCCCGAGCAGACCCTGGTCGAGGCCCTCCTTGGCGAGGACGCCCAGATAGGTCTCCACCCCGGCCCGCACCACGAACAGGTGCCCGCCGTCGACCTCGATCATCGCGAGGCGCAACTGGCCCCCGTACTTGGGGAATTGCTCGGCCACGGGCTGCGCGAGGGCCTGCAGCCCTGCGACGACGGCGGCGAACCGGTCGACGTCGTCCGGGTCGTCGGCTCCGTACGACGTGATGGCCTTGCCATCACTGGAGGCGACGAGGGCGAAGCGGATCTCCTGGATGCTCTCCGTCAGATCGCGGAGCGCCCAGCTCACGTCGGTCTCGTGTTGCGGCATGTGGCTAGTCGCTCCCTTCGGTTCGGGACGCGTCGCCGGGGGTCTCCGGGGACTCGTCGGTGTCGCGGCCGGCCGTGGCGAACGCCGCGAGGCCGGTGAAGGACGCGTCCGGCGGCACGGCCGACCGCTCCGGGCGGCCCGGCTCCGCGGCCGACTGCGCGATCGGGTCGTGCTCCTGCGGAGCGGTCTCGGTGGCGGCCTCGGCGCGCTTGCTGCGGCGCCGGGGCAGGCCGCCCGCCGTGGTGTCGGCGTCGTTCATGTCGCCCGGCTGCGGCTGTACGGGGACGGAGACGGGAACGGAGGCGGCGGGCTCGGCCGTGGTGGCCGTGGCCGTCGGGGCCTCCGGCGCCGTGGCGGCCGGCAGCGGGCTGAAGTACTTGTGCGGCACGACGACGACCACCGAGGTGCCGAGCCACGGGGAGTCGGCGAAGGTCACCTTGATGCCGTACTTGCGGGCGAGGGTGCCGACGACGCGCAGGCCGAGGTGCGCGTCCTCGGAGAGCCCGCCGAGACCGGCACCGGCGGCCACGCCCTCCAGCGACTGCAGGGCCTGCTGCTTCTTCTCGTCGGTGAGGCCCTTGCCCGCGTCCTGGATCTCGATGCCGACGCCGTTGGGGACCTCCTTGCCGGAGACCACGACGGGCTCGGTGGGCGGCGAGTAGCGGGCCGCGTTGTCGAGGAGGTGGGCGAAGATCAGGGTGAGGTGGTCCACCAGGCCGCCGTCGACGCCGAGTTCGGGGAGCTGGCGTACGTCGATGCGGTCGAAGTCCTTGATGCGGCCGATGCCGCCGCGGACGACGCCGAGCAGCCGCTGCGGCTCCTGCCACTGCCGTCCGGGCCGGACGGTGCCGCCGAGGACGCCGATGCTGGCGGCGAGACAGTCGGCGGGGCCGATCGCCTGGTCGAGCTCCATCAGCCCCTGGGCGACGGCGGGCACGCGCCCGTGTTCGCCCTGCAGTTCATGCAGACGCCCACGGATCTTCCCCGTCAGTACGTGGATGCGGTTGCCGATGCTGATGACGGCCTGCTCGGCGGAGGTGCTGCGGTTGAACTCCTCCTCGACGGCGATGAGGCCCGTGCGCAGGACCCGCCGCACACCGTGCCGGAACTCCGGCGTGACATCGGCCTCTTGCTCGAGCGGGGGCAGTACGTCGTCGATGGCCTCGCCACCGCGCAGACCGGCGATACCGGCGGGCAGGAAGTCGCCGCCGAGCCGGTCGAGCAGCTCCTGCTGGCGGTGCAGGCTGCGCTGATAGGCCGTCACTTCGTGGGCGAGCCGGGCCTCGTGAGCGGCGGCGGCGTCGGCGAGGCGGGCCTCGTGGTCGGCGGACTCGTCGGCGAGCCGGGTCTCGTACGCGGTCGACTCGTCGCTGATGCGGGCCTCGTAGGCCGCGGTCTCGTCGGCCATCCGCGTCTCGTAGGCGATGCGCCGCTCCTCGAACTGCCGCTCAAGGGAGGCCACATGCTGCTGCCACTGCTGGGAGTGGCTGACCTGGGTGGCGCGCGACTCCTCGGCGGCGCGGGCGAGGTCCTCGCGGGTGCGCAGCAGCTGGCGGACACACGCGGCGGCGGCCACGGACGCAAGGACACCGAGTCCTGCGATGGGTATTCGGGCCCCGTCGGACCCGAGGGCGACAGCGGCGACGGCGGCCCCGACAAGGCCGGCCGGCAGCAGCCACCAGCTGTACCAGGCGCCCGGTGCGCGGGCCGCCGCCGACGGCGGAGTGGCAAGTTCCATCTGCATCCTCAAACCAACGCGATCGAACAGTGGACAACCCCCCTGGAGGGAGCCGCACTCATCGCATCGGCCGGTGCCCCGGCCCGGCGGCACACGCCCCGATCACTTCCGTGATCCCCCGTACGACAGCGCGACGACGCCGAGTACACGACTGGTCTCAATCGCGTCAACTCGCAGCGCCGCAAGGGAGCTTATCTGGTTCCGCATATGAAAGATCAAGTGGCCCTGGTCGCGCCGCTGCCGCGTAGGTGATCTTCCAGCCAGGCGGCTGAAAGTCGCGGTGGGCGTGGGGGATGGGGGTGGGTGCAGGGGACAAGCAGTGGACGGGAGGGAGCGGTATCGACTCGAACCAGGCACACCCTTTTGATTCCGCATTATTCCCGTATTGGTTCTGCATTGACTCTGCATTGGCTCTGCATTCATCCCGCATCGATCCCGCATCGCCCCCGCCATGATTCCGCGATGATTCCGTATTCCACGGGCACCGGCCGGACGGGCGGGCCTCCTGGACCCAGTTCGCCCGGCCTGAGCTAGCGTTATGGACGATTCGGACAATCGCCGTGGACCTGGATGGGTGTGCGGTGGGCCTGGAGGCGAGGCGACACAGTGCACGGTGAGTACAAGGTTCCCGGCGGCAAGCTCGTCGTGGTGGACCTGGACGTCGAGGACGGCGTGCTGCGGCGGGTGCGGGTGGCCGGGGACTTCTTCCTCGAACCGGACGACGCCTTCGAGGTGCTCAGCCACGCCCTGGAGGGCGCCCCCGCCGACACCGACACCGCGGGGCTCGCCGCCCGCATCGACGCCGCCCTGCCCGAGGGCACCGTGATGTACGGCCTGACCTCGGAGGGCGTCGGCGTCGCGGTGCGTCGCGCCCTGGCGCACGCCACTGACTGGACCGACTACGACTGGCAGCTCATCCACGAGAGCCCGCAGTCCCCTGCCCTGCACATGGCGCTTGACGAGGTCATCACGACGGAGGTCGCGGCGGGGCTGCGGCCGCCGACGCTGCGGGTCTGGGAGTGGGCCGCGCCCTCCGTGATCATCGGCAGCTTCCAGTCCCTGCGCAACGAGGTCGACCCGGACGGCGCCGCCCGCCACGGCATCGAGGTGGTGCGCCGCATCTCCGGCGGCGGCGCCATGTTCGTGGAGCCCGGCAACACCATCACGTACTCCCTGTCGGTGCCCGAGGCCCTCGTCCAGGGACTCTCCTTCGCGGACAGCTACGCCTACCTCGACGACTGGGTCCTCGGCGCCCTCGGCGACATGGGCATCAAGGCGTGGTACCAGCCCTTGAACGACATCGCGACCGACGCCGGGAAGATCGCGGGCGCCGCGCAGAAGCGCATGGTCGGCCCCGGTGGCGGACCGGGCGCCGTGCTCCATCACGTGACCATGTCGTACGACATCGACGCGGACAAGATGCTCGAAGTGCTGCGCATCGGCCGCGAGAAGCTCTCCGACAAGGGCACCAAGAGCGCCAAGAAGCGGGTGGACCCGCTGCGCCGGCAGACGGGGCTGCCGCGCGAGACGGTCATCGAGAAGATGATCGACTCGTTCCGCGGCCGGTACGGCCTGACGGCGGGCAAGGTCACCGAGGACGAACTGGCCCGCGCGCAGGAGCTGGCGCGGACGAAGTTCGGCTCGGCGGAGTGGACGGGGCGGGTGCCGTAGGGCGCGGGTGCCTTGGAGCGCGACGGGTCAGAACTCCGAGGTGTCGAGGTCCAGCGCGAAGGGCTCGGGCAGCGTCACCGGAGTTCCGAAGGGGAAGGGCCCGGCCACCTGCGTGAAGCCGAGTTCTCCGGGCACGGCGAACAGGGTGCAGGACCGCTCCTGGCGGTCGACGAGGAGGTAGAGCGGGGCGCGGTACTCGGCGTAGCGGCGGCGCTTGACCTTCCGGTCGGTCTCAGCGTTGGACTCCGAGGTGATCTCGACGATCAGCAGGGTCTGGTCAGGAAGCAGGGCTTCACCGCCCTTCGCCAGATCTCGCGGCACTACCGCCAAGTCCGGTACGTACCAGTTGCTGCTTCCTGGCAGATCGAGATTGCCGGAGCCCGCACGACAGCCGAGCTCGCGCAACCTCGGTCCCAGCTGTTCGCGGATCAAATCGCAGACGTTCTCATGGTCCCAACTCGGCATGGTTGGCTCGATGACCCCCTCCACGATCTGCACCCGGTCTCCCTTGATGTGCTGGATCGCGAACTTCAGCGCGGATTCAGGGTCGTCAGCCGTGTACGGGCGGGGCTGGGCGCCCGAGTGCGGTTGTGCGCTCATCGGTCCTCCGTCGGGCATGTGTCTGCAGCATGACGACAACATCTGGTCTAACGCAACGGATGCCCGTTCGTGGCGGTTCCCCCTGGTGTCATCCCTTCCGGTGATCAACACGGCGGTCGTCTGCCGCCTTCTTCCACGCCGTCGCCCCGATCCGCCCCGTCGAGCCAAGGTCGATCCCGCCGTCCACCGCGAGGATGCGCGCGACGCCTCCGGGAGTCGGGACTACCTTCAAGTAGGTGCCCTTGAGCGGAGGTTGGGCGGTGTTGTCGTACGTGTTGCGCCAGACGACGGCCGTTGTGGCCGTCTCGCCGCGTTTGAGGGTCACGGGGTGGGGGCCGGGGTCGTCGAGTTGGGTGATGGGGTCCGTGCCCTGGAGGGCCTGTACGTGGAAGGGTTCGCGCTTGTCGCCGAGGACCTTGAGGGTGGGGTAGCCGTTCAGGCGGTACGGCTCGGTGGCGCAGTTGGTCAGCGTCACCGTCATGGCGCGCAGGCCCATGGCCGCGTCCACCGGGCCGGGTTCGACGAGGACGGCGGACTGGCCGTTCGCGCAGGCCCGTTCATGCACCGACTGCGGCGACGGCGTGGTGCCGGGGCGGGCGTCGGGGCCCGGAGAGGCCGACAGGTCCATGTCGTCGAGGTCGAAGGTGCGCGGGGACGCGGGGGTCTCAGGAGTCTCGGGAGTCTCGCGGGTCTCCCTCTTTTCGGCCACCGGGGTGGACGAGGGGCCGCCGCAGCCAGTGAGGAGCAGGATGACTGCTCCGCACACGACGGCGGCGTGTTTGAGCGGTATGACGGTCACGGGGCGATCATGTCATGGCGTGTCACTGTGCCCCTTTTCCTGCCATATCCCGTACGGGACGTGGATCGTCCCGTACGGGGCCCTGCTCGCCCCGTACGGATCGCTGCTCGTGCCGTACGCGTCACTGCTCCGCACCCCGCGCCGTCACCAGGCCCGACTCGTACGCGAACACCACCAGTTGCGCCCGGTCCCGTGCGCCCAGCTTCGTCATCGCGCGGCTCACATGTGTCTTCGCCGTGAACGGGCTGATCACCATGTGCGCGGCGATCTCCTCGTTGGTCAGGCCGCGTGCGGCGAGGACGGTCACCTCGCGTTCGCGACGGGTGAGGCCCTCCAGGCCGGGTGGGGTGGAGCGGTCCGGTGGGCGGGCGACGAACTCGCCGATCAGGCGGCGCGTCACCGAGGGCGAGAGCAGCGCGTCGCCGCGGGCGACGACCTCGATGGCCTGCAGCAGGTCCGCCGGTTCGGTGTCCTTGAGCAGGAAGCCGCTGGCGCCCGCGCGCAGTGCCTCGAAGACATACTCGTCCAGGCCGTAGTTGGTGAGGATGACGACGCGTACGGCGGCGAGCCGGGGGTCGGCGGCGATGCGGCGGGTCGCCTCGATGCCCGTCATGACCGGCATCTGTACGTCGACGAGCGCGACGTCGGGTATGTGTTCGCGGATCAGCGCCACGCCCTCCTCCCCGTCGGCGGCCTCTCCCACGACCTCGACACCCTCCTCGGCCTCCAGGAGGGCGCGGAATCCGGCCCGCATCAGCGCCTGGTCGTCGACGAGCGCGACCCGGATCACGTGCGCGTCGCCCCCTGCCGGGCAGGCCGGGCGGGGGCGGCCGCCTCCCGTGAGGGAGGGGTCTTAGGCGTGGATGCCGTCGTCGTCGCCTTGTCCTCGCGCTCCTGTCCCTCCGCCGTCAGCGGCAGCGACGCCCGCACCGCGAAGCCGCCCTCCTCCCGCGGCCCGGCGCGCAGCTCGCCGCCGAGTGCCGTGACGCGCTCGCTCATGCCGGTCAGCCCGGTGCCGGGTATCGGGGGATGGTCCGCCCTCGCCGCCCCGTCGTCCGCGACCCTGATCGTCAACTCCCGCTCGCCGTAATGGAGATGGACGTCGACCCGGTCAGGGGCGCCCGCGTGCCGGGCCGCGTTGGTCAGGGCCTCCTGGACGATGCGGTACGCCGCCAGGTCCAGCGGTGGTGACAGCGGGCGCTCGCGGCCGGTGACCGTGAGCTCGACGGGGAGCCCGGCCGAGCGGGCGCGCTCGACGAGGAGCGCGGGGCTGCCGGTGGGCTCGTCCGTGCGCAGCACGTCGAGGGTGGCGCGCAGCTCGCGCATGGCCTCGCCGCTCGCCTCCTGGATGGCGAGGAGTGCCGGGGGTATCTCCTCGCCGCGCTTGCGGGCGAGGTGCACGGCGACGCCCGCCTGGAGCTTGACGATCGAGATGCTGTGCGTGAGCGAGTCGTGCAACTCCCTTGCGATGCGCAGCCGTTCCTCGCCCGCCCGGCGCAGGGCGGCCTCCTCGCGGGTCCGCTCGGCCTCCAGGGCGCGCTGCTCCGTCTGGCGCAGATACGCGTGCCAGTTGCGGCCCGCGACGCCGGTGGCGACCGCGCACACGAACCAGCCCATCAGCAGCAGCGTCCGCTCCACCCCGTCCCCCTCGCCCACCTGTGTGGCGACGAAGACGCCGAGGAAGAGGAGGCTCGCGATCCCGGCGAACGTGCGGTGCCCCAGGCGGGCGGTGGCGAACACGGCCGCGATCATCGGGAAGGCCGCGACCGCGCCCGGTCTGGCGTGGACCACATAGGCGAGGAGGCATACGAGGGTCACGACCAGGACCGCGCGCGGGGCCTCGCGGTGGGCAGCGAGGGCCAGGGATCCCGCGACGATGAGCCCGATGTCGAGCGCCGTCGTCCCGTCCTCCGACGTCAGCGCGGCGAACACCACGGCCGTGGCGATCACGGCGCCAAGTGCCGTGTCGGCAAGCCGACTTCGCCATCGGTTCCCCCGTGTCCCCGATGGTGATGTCGACTCCGTGCGGGATCCCTGATCCCCCGGTTCCCCCTGCATGCTCCGCACCCTAGACCCCGCCACTGACAACGGCGTCGCCCCTGGGGACCGACCCCGCACTACTCCCCCGGTAGTACTCGGCGCGGCGGTCGGCCCACCCGGCGTAGGCCCGACTTCACCCGCCCATACGACGACCGGGGCACCCCGGTCCGGCGAGCATCGTCCCCATCACCACCCACAGCACAGCGCGCCGCCCGCAGCACCCCACGACGAAGGGTCAGCCATGCTCACCGAGGAACTCAGCGCCACGGTCAACTCCCAGCAGGCGCAGGTCTGGAACGGCCCCGTCGGCACGCACTGGGCCGACCACCAGGGCCGCTACGACACCATGCTCTCCGGCGTCAACGACGCCCTGTTCCACGCCGCCGCCGTCCGCGTGGGCGACCGAGTCCTTGACATCGGCTGCGGCGCGGGCGCGACCACCCGGATCGCGGCCCGGCTCGCCGCGCACCGGCACGGGCTCGGCCCCGGGCAGGCGCGCGGGCACGCCGTCGGCGTCGACATCTCGGCGCCGCTCCTGGAGCGGGCCCGGGCGAGCACCGCCGCCGAGGGCATCACCAACGCCACGTACGAACTGGCCGACGCGCAGACCCACCCCTTCCCGGAGGCGGGTTACGACGTCGCGCTGAGCCGTGGCGGGGTGATGTTCTTCGCCGACCACGCGGCGGCGTTCGCCAACATCGCGCGGGCGCTGCGCCCCGGCGGGCGGCTGGCGTTCGTGTGTCCGCGGCCGGCCGACGGGGAGAGCGAGGAGTCGCAGGCGCTCGGCCTGTTCGCGCGGCTGCTCGCGGAGAGCGGTGCCGGTGGCGGTGACGACCACGGGAACGCCCCGGTGACTCCGTCTCCGTCCGCCGTCGCGGCGCACACCGCGATGGCCTCGCTCTCGGACCCGGCCCGCATCCACGAGGTGCTCGACGGGTACCGGGAGGTGACGGTCACGCCCGTGCCGGTGGAGACGGTGTGGGGGCAGAGTCCCGCGGACACCGTCGAGTTCATGCTGTCCCGTACGCCTGGGCGCGCGGTTCCGGCGGCCACGCGCGCCGCACTGGAGGAGGCGTTCGCCCCGTATGCGACCGTGCGGGGCGTGCGGATGCAGGCGGGGGTGTGGCTGGTGACCGCGGTGCGTCCCTGATGCCGCCGCTCCGGCGGAGCGGGCGTGGTGGTTCGCGATGCCTCTCTGGTTGATCAAATGGTGGGGGCCGCTGTCATCGGCGCCGTCATCGGCACCGTCATCGGCACCGTCTCCAGGAACGCTGCCGCCGCCGGTGAGCGCCGCGCCTCGTTCCACACCAGGCGCTCCTCGCGCGTGGGCCCGTCGAGCAGTGGCACCACCGTCACTCCCGGCAGCCGCGACACGAGCCGTGACGGGAGCAGCGTGATGCCGAGGCCGCCGCGCACGAGGTCGACGAGGAAGCCGAGGTCGTTGGCCTCGAAGGCCACCTCGCGGCGGAGCCCCGCGGCCGCGAACGCCTCGTCGGCCTGGGCGCGCGCGGCGAGGCCCGCGGGGAAGTCGACGAACGTCTCGTCGACGATCTCCGCCAGCGGGACCGGGTCGCCCGAGGCCCGTTCGGCGTCCAACGCCCGTTCTGCGAGCGGGTGGTCCGGGGCCACGACGGCGACGTGGCGGTCGACGACGAGGGTGCGGCTCTCCAGGCCGGCGCCGACGTCGCCCCGGTAGGACGGGGGCACGCCGAGGAGGCCGAGGTCGAGGCCACCGTCTCGGACGTCCCGTACGAGGGCCTCGCTCATGCCGTGCTGCAGGCGCATCGTCACCTGCGGATACCGGTCGTGGTACGCGCGCATCAGGCGGGGCACGTCGACCGCCGTCCCCGTCGCGATCGCCCCGACGGCAAGCCGCCCGCGGATCTCTCCGGTCGCCGCCGCCACCTCGGAGCGGGCCCGCTCGGCGGCCTCCAGGGCCTGGCGGGCGGCGGGCAGGAACGCCTCGCCCGCGGCGGTGAGCCGCACCTTCCGGCTCGTGCGCTCGAACAGCCGCGCCCCCAACTCCTTCTCCAGCTTCCCGATCTGGTGGCTGAGCGCCGACTGCACGACCAGGCAGCGCTCGGCGGCCCGCGTGAAGCCGCCCGTCTCGGCGACGGCGATGACATAGCGCAGCTGTTGCAACTCCATGCGATCCATCGTGATGCGCGATCGTTTGGATGACAAGCATGTGTTGGACTCATCAATGATGGTGGCCGCAGGCTTACTTTCATGACCTCAACGGGACAGACACCGACGGGACTTCGCCCCGAACCCACGGCTGCCACGACTGCCGGGACTGCCGGGGCTGCCGGGGCTGCCGGGGCTGCCAGGACTGCCGGGGAGCCCCGCTCCGGCGGACCGCGCCGCGCCCTGCTCCTCCTGATGGCCGTCGCCACCGGCCTGTCCTGCGCGGGCAACTACGTCGCCCAGCCGCTGCTCGACCTCATCTCCCGCGATCTGCACCTCGGCAGCGTCCTCGCGGGACTCGTCGTCACCGCCTCACAGGCCGGGTACGCGCTCGGCCTGATGCTCCTCGTGCCGCTCGGCGACGTCGTCGACCGGCGCCGCCTCGCGGTCACCCTGTTCTCGGCGACGGCGCTCTTCCTCACCGTCTCGGCCCTCGCGCCGACCGGCCCGCTCCTGCTCGCGGGCACCGTCCTCACGGCCCTCACCTCGGTCGGCGCGCAGGTCGTCGTCGCCCACGCCGCCGCGCTCGCCACCGCCGAGACGCGCGGCCGGGCCGTCGCCACCGTCATGGCGGGCGTCCTGCTCGGCGGGCTGCTCGCCCGGACCGCGGCAGGCGGGCTCTCCGAACTGGGCGGCTGGCGCACCGCGTACTGGGTCCTCGCGGTCCTCATGGCGGGCGCCGCCGTGGTCCTGCACCGCGTACTCCCGAACCTCCCGGTCACCGCCGACCTGCGCTACCCGGCCCTGCTCCGCTCCACCCTCGCGCTCCTGCGCGACGAGCCGCTGCTGCGCCGCCGCTCCCTGCTCGGCGCCCTCTCGCTCGCCTCATACAGCGTCCAACTCACCGCGCTCACCTTCCTGTTGGCCGGGTCCCCCTACAACTGGTCGGCGCCCGCCATCGGCCTGTTCGGGCTCGTCGGGGCCGTGGGAGTGCTGTCGATGACGTTCGCGGCGCGGCTCTCCGACCGCGGCCACGTCCAGAAGGTCACCGGCGGCGCGACCGCCCTCCTCGTCGCCGCCTGGCTGATCCTGCTCGCCGGTGAGCACTCCCTGGCCTGGCTCGCGGTCGGCGTCGTCGCCCTCAACATCGGCCAGCAGGCCGTCCTCAACAGCAGCCAGACCGTCCTGTACGCGCTCCGCCCCGAAGCCCGCAGCCGCATCAACTCGGCCTTCATGACGAGCTTCTTCCTCGGCGGCGCCCTGGGCTCCGCGCTGGCCTCCGTGGTCTGGGCGGCCGCGGGGTGGAGCGGGGTCTGCCTGCTGGGAGCGGGGCTTTCGGCGGGGGCGTTCGCGGTGTGGGGGTGGGAGCGGGGGCGGCACGCCCACTGAACTCTCTTCCGCTCTCTTCCACTCCCTGCTCCCTCCCCTCCCTCTCCCCTCCCTCTCCCCTCGCCCTCCCGCACTCGCACTCGCACTCGCACTCGCACTCGCACTCGCACTCGCACTCAAGGAGAACACCATGAAGATCACCGTCTTTGGAGCCGCGGGCACCGCAGGCAGCCGCATCGTCGCCGAGGCCCTGAACCGTGGACACGAGGTCACCGCCGTGGTCCGCGACCCGGCGCGGACGGGCGGGATACCCGCCGCCGCCCGCATCCGTACGGGCGACGCGTCCGACCCGTCCGCCGTCGCGGCGCTCGCCGAGGGCCAGGACCTGGTCATCTCCGCGACCCGCCCCGCCCCGGGCCGGGAGAGCGAACTGGCGGCCGTCACCCGGGCCCTGCTCGCCGGGCTGCACGGCACCGGCGTACGCCTGCTGCTGGTCGGCGGCGCCGCGAGCCTCACCCTCCCCGGCACGGGCGGCACCACCGTCGCCGACGCCCCCGGCTTCCCCGCCTTCCTGCGCCCCATCGCGCTGGCCTGCAACGAGCAGCTCGACGCCGTCCGCACCACCGCCCACGACGTCGACTGGGCCTACCTCAGCCCCGCCGCCGAGCTCGAACCGGGCGAGCGCACGGGCCGGTTCCGGCTCGGCACGGACGAGCTGATCGTCGACGCGGAGGGGGTGTCCGCGCTGTCGATGGAGGACCTGGCGGTGGTGCTGGTCGACGAGGCGGAGCGGCCGAAGCACCACCGGGCGCGGTTCACGGCGGGCTACTGATCGCCTGGTCACTGCCGTTGGCTGCTGTCCCGGTCCGGCGTTCCAACCACCTCGCGTTCCTGCGGGTCCGGGGTGGTTTTCGCGTTCCTGTGTCCCAAACCGTCCGAATTTTGTGGCGGTTGGGACGGAACGTCCCGCAGGCTCACCCCGTTCAAGCAGTCCCCTAGCGGAACCCGGGGAGAGTGTCCGTGCCATTACGTCTGGCCATCACTGCCGAGCCGATTCCTTCGCATGTCTCCGCACTCGATTACGTCACCGTCCCGGCCCGCCGACAGGGCCACCACGTCGTGCTGTACGCCCCACTCATGTTCCGCGGCGAAGCCGGGCGCCGGGGCGTGGAGTTCTACCGGGCCGGGCCCGACTGGACCTGCAATCCCATCGTCCAGCTCGCGGCGAGCGAGATCTGGAAGGAGTACGGGAACGCGCCCTTCAACCGCTACATCTTCGGCCGCCTCTGGCCGGACCAGGCCGGGGCGAAGGCCGCCGAACTGATCACCGCGTGGACCCGGACGCGGCCCGACCTGGTGATCGCCGAGTGCAGCGACCTCGGCGCACACCTCGCGGCGAAGGTCCTGGGACTCCCCGTATACGCGGCGGACAACGGTCTCGGCCCGGTGCTCCGGGACTTATGGGACACCGACGTCGCTCCCGTACTGGCCCCGCTCCACAAGCGCCACGGGCTGGACGCGGCACCGGAGTTGCCGCCGCTGCTCACCCCGGCGCCGGTCCCGTGGTTCTACGGGACGCCGCCGCGGCCTTCGGTGCGCGCGGTGCGGCGCACGGTCGCGCCGTTCCGGAGCACCTTCCCCGACTCACTGGCCCCATCCCCGTCCCCGTCCCCCTCCCCCTCCCCCTCGCCCTCCCGCCCGTTCGTCTACGTGAGTCTCGGCACTCTCACCACCGCGATGACCGGTCTGCGTACGGTCGTGGGGAACGTGTACGAGAAGGTCATGGCCGCGCTCTCCCGCATCGGCGTCGACGCGATCGTGTCCGCGGGCGACCTCGCGCAGGACCTGCGGAGCACGGACCCCCGTATCAAGGTCGTCGAGCAGGTCCGGCAGCCCGCGCTCCTGCACCACGCCGACCTGTTCGTGACGCACGGGGGCCGGGCGTCCCTGCTCGACGCGGTGCAGGCCACAACACCCGTACTGGCCCTGGGTGTTCTCGCCGACCAGCCCGCCAACGCCGAGGCGTTCGCCCGGCGCGGACTCGGCCGCGCGCTGGACCACACGGCGAAGCGCGCCGAGATCACCGACGCCGTCATGGCCCTCCTCGGCGACCCCTCCTACAAGGCCGCCATGACCGCCGCCGACGCCGAGCTGTCGCAGCTCCCGCCGCTCGACATCACGAGCCTGCGGGAGAGGGCGTGACCCGGCGTACCGACTACCTGGCGGACGACGGACTAACTACCTCCTCGCCGTCCCAACGGCCGTGCATACGACACCACTTGCCACCCCAGCACCCCCGTGACCAGCGCCTCGACCACGGACACCGCGAGCAGCAGCCCGCCGCCCTCCCCCTCGCCCGCCACCCAGTACACGCACAGTCCGGCCAGCGGTACGACGCAGAAGGCCAGCAGGTCGACGGCGCACTGGATGGCCTTGCGGGAGCGGCGGCGGACGTCGCGGCGGTGGGCCGTCTCCCAGCCGAAGACCTCCGCGGGCGGCTGCCCGCCCTCGGCGGTGGGAGCGGCGAGGGCGGCGAGGCGGGGTCCGAGGTCGCCTCGGACGTAGGCGCCGATCGCCGAGATCTTCTCGTCGTTGACCAGGTAGGTCCAGCCCAGGATCGTGCACACGGGCGGCAGCGCGAGCAGCATCGGCAGCCGTCCGGTCTGCGCGGCGGCGGCGCTCACCGCCGCGACGGCCGCCAGCGTCACGTACAAGAGGTTGTCGCGGAACCCTATGCGGGCCTTCTGTTCGTCCTTGACGGTCTGGTACTCCGTGAGCAGCAGTTTCCCCATCGTGACGTCCGGTTCGCGCCGCGTCCCGTCCCCCATGTTCCCTCCCGCATCGGCTCCCCCACCGCCCCCGTACGAGCGAGCAACCACGCCCGGGACGATGCCCTACCGTCAACACCGTGACAGACGCGACAGACATCGCAGGCACCAACCGTCCCACCGTCCTGGTCCTCGCGGCGCTCCCGTCGGAGTTTCTCGCGATGCGGCAGCACCTCACGGACGTCGAGGAGCGCGAGGCCGAGGACGGCACGCTCGTCGACTACGGCACGCTCCCCGACTCCCCGTGGAACATCGCCCTCGTCGAGCTCGGCGAGGGCGCCGTCAACGCGGCCGCGCTCACCACGAGCCTGGCCTCCTGGCTGCGGCCCCGCGCGGCCGTGTTCCTGGGCGTCGCGGGCAGCCTCAAGGAGGACGTCGGGATCGGGCACGTCGTGGTGGCCACCAAGGTGTACGGGGTGCACGGCGGCAAGGCGAACCCGGAGGGCTTCGACGCGCGGCCGCAGGCGTGGCCCACCTCGCACCGCCTGGTGCAGGCGGCCCGTGCGGCGCTGCGTGCCTCGGAGTGGCAGGGCCTGGTCCACTTCAAGCCGGTGGCGGCGGGCGACGTGGTGCTCAACTCCCGGGAGAGCACGCTCTCTTCGCAGCTGCGCCACCACTACGGCGACGCGGTGGCCATCGAGATGGAGAGCTCCGGCTTCGCCCAGGCCGCCCACCTCCACGACCAGCTGCACATGCTGACGGTCCGTGGGATCAGCGACCTCGCGGACGGCGCCAAGCACGCGGCGGACGCGGCCGGTTCGCAGCCGTACGCCGCCGCGCAGGCGGCGAAGGCGGTGGCCGCGCTGCTGCGCAAGCTGCGCCCGTTCGGCGACGCGCAGCCCGACTCCGCTTCGGCCTCGCCCGCCGCGCCCGGCAAGCGCGTGTACGGGGGCGACCACATCGACTTCAGTGGCGGCACGTTCCATGGCCCGGTCACGGGCAAGCGCACGGACCACTGACGGGCAACGAGCCGCGCCGACTGCTCAGTTCACCGCAGAATGACCGTGACGCCACGGGCTTCCAGGTACCGCACGATCTCGCCCAGGTACGTGACGTCGTCGCCCAGCGAATCGCGGGCAGCCTCCGCGTCGTGCCAGTGCAAGGTGAAGGGCGCCGCCGCCCCGAAGCCACCGGCGAGACAGTCCTTGAAGGACTGCCAGTCCGAGCCGAAGTACGCACCCGGGCCGCGGAGTGCCTCGGCCAGCGCGCAGTGCAGGCCCTCGGGGTCCGTGACGAAGCGGCCGTCGAGGTGGTAGGTCCCGCCGACCTCGTCCAGGTCCGGGGCGGCGGTGTTGTGGTAGGCGAGCCTGGACCACGCGCGCCTGCCCTCCGCGTCGTACCGGGCCCACAGGTTGGGCTCGCTCGGGGCCCCCTTGTACCAGGCGTCCCAGGCCAGACGCACGCTCGGCGACGGCGGGGCCTCGGCGCCGTGGGCGAGCGTGATGTCGAGGAGGTCCTTCCCCAGTGCGGACGGGCGCGATGACATGAGGCCGAGCGGGTCGAGCGGGTCGAGCACCAGGGTCCGGTTCTCCATGGGGCGGCCGTGTCGGTCGAGCGCCCAGAGTTTCAGCCACTGCACCTGTTGCGGGTCGCGCCCCGCCTCGCGCAGGAGCTCCGTGGGCTCGCAGCCAATGAGCTCCATGGGCGTGCCCGCGGGCTCCGGCCGATCCACGCGCAGGCCCTCAACTCCGGTGCAGGAGCCTAGGGAGAGGTCGCCCGAGGCGAACAGGCCGTAGCGGGAGGACGCGCCCAACTCCGCACGATCCGAGCCGGAGCCGGAGTCCCCGTCCGGGTCCGTCACCGCGGCTTCGACCACGACGTCGACGAGGGAACCGTCGCCGCCGGAGGGCCGATGCCCGCTCACCACGACGTCGGCCAGGTCCCACCACTCCACCGGACGCTCGCCGTTGGAGATCTCGACGCACATGTCACCGAGGCGGGTGACCGCTCCGGCGGGCTGCTGGAGAGCGTCACGCAGGGGGCCGTCCGGACTGCACCCGAGGAAGGTGAGAGTTTCCCTCGGCAACGGGACGGGGTCCACGAACAGCCTCTCGACGTCGGCGCAGCCTCCCCAGGGGTGCTCCTCTCCGTCGCGGTCCTCGGCCACGAGCAGATATCTCAGCGGGATGCCCCGCCGCCACGACCAGTGACCACCCTCGACCCGCATCCCTCTGCACTCCCTGCTCCCTGTTTCCTGTTCCGTACTCCCTGCTCCCTGTTTCCTGTTCCGTGCTTGATCGCCGTATCTCCAACAGCCGCGCGCGGCCCCGCCGAGAGGTGTCCCGGCGGGACCGCGCCGCAGGTCATTCGTCGACGGCCTCCAGGAAGTACTCGTAGGAATCCAGGTCGAGACGCACATCGGCAAGCCGCCCGAGTGCGGCCGCTCGGCTCCCCTCGAGGGGATACACGTCGACGAGCCGGTCGGCCGGGATGCCCATCACGTCGGCTGTGGCCTCCAGGCCGATCCCCGATACGTCCAACTCCCGCTCAGGAAAGTCGGAGTTCTTCCTGTAGACGGTGATCAGGATCTTCACGGGTCACCTCTCGCGACTTGTCCGCGCTAGCACCCGGACCGCCACTTCGGAAACAGGGAGAGCTGCGCGACCTGCGGAGCGACCATCGCCAAAGCTTCGGAGAAGTCACGGGCCAAGTCGCGCATCATCGACATCAGTTGATCCCGCGTCATCTCCTCTTCTTCAGGCGATGGAATCCAATCAGTGCTCGACTCACAGCGGATGGAAACTCTCTCACCCACCGGCGTGAAGACAAGGTTTCGCTCAATCCCCTGGGTGTAGAGCGGCACCTCCACCACCTGGCCGCGTTCCATCCCCGCGATCAGTGTCGGGAGTTCCTCCACGAAGGACGACATGTCGCTCTCCACGTTGAAGGCCCAGTCGTCTTGACCGAACCCGCCCAGGTGGAACGCGCAATCGGTCTCCGCCAGGAGGGAGCACGCGTACATGGCCAGGTATTCGTAGTCCTGCGTGTCCTCGAGCTCGTCCGGCACGAAGCCGTCCGGCAGCCCTCGCGTGGGCTTGACGAGCGAAAAAGCGAACAATTTCTTCTCACTTCACAATCGGGAAAGCCGTCTTGAAGTAGCCGGATCGACTCGGGACGAGACGGGCGTGCGTGGCCGGTATCGAGGTGCCGTCCTTGAAAACGACCCTACCCAGACCCGGAGGGATCTCCACCTCGTAGGCGTCGAGCGGGTTGGTCAGCCCTCGGTGATTGTTCTTCAGAATTTCGGCAGCTGCCTCGTCGTCGAGCCACTGGCCTTGCGGCTTACCCTTTCCGCGCGCGAGGTCAGCCATTCTCTGCGTACTGTTCTTCTTGCCGTGCGTCTTGAAGGTGTGCCCGTACGTCTTGCTGCTGACAGGCTTCCAATTGACCGACCCGCCTGCACTTTGGTTTGCCTCGGCTTCTCGGAGTGCTGCTCCCAGGCCGTCGCTGAACCGGCCGATTCCGTCGGCCGAGGTGTATGCGCCGCCGACGATGAGGGCGGTGCTGGCGGCAATGGCCGGGGCTCCGGCAAAGCAGCCGATCCCGGTGATGCACAGCGCACCGCCACCGATGTCGCCGCCCGTACCGCCGACCATCATCACGACGCCGAGGGCCGATTCCGCGGCCCCGGCCCAGACGTCCGGGTTGCCGAGGATCGACGAGCCGTAGTTGACGACTGTGCTGACAGAGTCCTTCAGCCAGCCGGGGACCCAGCTGTCATCGCTTTCGTCAGGTTCATCTTCGCCGTACTCCGCCTCCCAGGCGTCCCGCGCCTCCAGCCACCGCTGCGTCTCCGCACGCTGTTTGGCGTCCGCGATCTCGTATGCCTCCGCCGCGGCCTTGTCGGCCGCCTGCCTGTCCTTGCCGGCTGAGATCGCCGAAGAGCGTGCCCGGTTGGCCGCGGTCCAGGCCCGGTCGGCGGAACCACGCGCAGCATCGGCCGAAGTCTGCGCAGAGTCCGCGGAGTTCACGGCCCTGGCCACGGCTCGGCGTGCGTCGGCCTCCGCCTGACGAGCAGTCCTCGCCGACTCCCTCGCCTGATCCGCCGACGCCTCCGCGGCCTTCGCCGACTTCTGCGCCTGGGCGGCGTACTCCCTGGCTTCGGCCTCCGAGTCCTTCGCCCGCTTGGCGGCCTTGTCCGCCTCGGCCGCGGCCTTGTCGGCCACGGCGGCGGCGCGTGCGGCCTCGGCGGCGTCCTTGCGGGCCGTGGCCGCGACGCCCGACGCCTCGGCGATGAGCCGTCGTACGTCCGCGACATGGGACGCGGTGAGCTTGTCTCTGCGGGCCGCCTGGTACTGACCCGTCTGCACGAAGGCGTGCATCAGCTGCGGCGGGCCCGCCTGGGCGACCTTCACTGCCGCCTTGACCTCGGGGCCGCCCACACCGGCCAGTTGCACGGCGCGGACCTGCTCGTCGGCCTTGCGGGCCGTGAACCGGCCTTCGTTGAGGAACGCGGCGAGCTTCGCGGGTGCCCCGTCCTTGAGTGCGGCTCGCGCGGCCTCCTTGACCTCGGTGCCGCCGGTGCTCGCGATCTGCACCACGCGTTCGCGGAAGTCGCCGGCCGCGGCCTCGTTCCCGCCGCTCACCAGGAAGGTGTGCACCTTCGCCGCGTCGCCCGCAAGGGCCTGCTGTGCCGCCTTGCGTACGGCCGTCGACCGGGGGTCGTCCGCGAGGCGTTCGACTCGGGCGCGTTCGTCCTGCTCGGCCGCCTTCTTCCAACCGGTGCGCAGATACGCGGAGATGACCTCGTCCGAACCCGCGAGGGCGACCTCGGCCGCGGCGCGGCTCCAGGGTCCGCGGGTCTTCATGGCGATGACGGCGACCCTGCGGCCCTTGGCCGCGACCTCCTTGGTGTCCGCACCGGGCTTCGCGGCCTCCGTCGCGAGGCGGCCGGCCTCGGCGTCGAGGTCCTTGGCCTCCTTGGCGGCGCGGTCCCGGTCGGCGGTCCGGGTGTCGTCGGCCTCCTTGAGGTCCTTGGCCTCCTCGACTCCGGCCGCGGTACGGGTCTTGAGCTCCTCGGCCTCGATGGTGCGCGCCAGGTCGTGGGCCGCGGTGGCCTTCTTCACCGCGTCGGTGGCGGCGTCCGCGGCGCCCTTGGACGCCTTGGCGTGCCGCTTGGACTCCGCGGCCGCCTTGTTCGCGTCGCCCGCGTGCTTGGCGGCCTTGTCCGCCTCGGCCGCTGCCGAATCGGCGTGGTCGGCGGCCGATTCGGCCGCGGTCCTCGCCTCGTCGGCGGCCTTGCTCGCGCGGCCCGCCAGCCTGGCGGCCTCGTTCGCGGCGCGGGTCGCCTCCCGCGCCTGCCGCCGGGCGGAGGCGGCGGCGAGCCGGGCCCGCCGGGCCTCCGCGCCCGCCTGGTCGGCGTGGCCGCTCGCCTCGGTGGCGGCGTCCGCCGCCGCGTCGGCGTTGGCACCGGCGCTGGCCGCCGCACGGGCCGCGTTCCCGGCCTCCTTGGCGGCGGTGCCGGCCTCCTTGGCTGCTCCGGCCGCCGCCCGCGCGCCCTTGGCGGCGCCGCGGGCCTCTTCGGCCGCCTTGCGCGCGGCCGACGCCTTTCCGGCGTCCGACGCGGCGTCCGCCGCCGCGTTGCGCGCCCGGCTCGCCGCCTGGGCCGCACCGGCCGCCGCGGTGGCGGCCTGCGAAGCGGCGCTCGCGGCGATGCGGGCCGCGCTGTTCGCCGCCTGGGCCGCGTTGATGGCCTGCTGGGCGGCCCGGGCCGCGCCACTGGCCGCGGCCGCGGCGCGTCCGGCCGCGTTCGCCGCGCGGACGGAGTCCTTCTTGGCCGCCGCGGTCTCCGCAGCGGCCTTCTTCGCGGCCTCCTTGGCCAGCCCGGACGCCTCCACAGCACGGGCGGAGGCGTTCTTGGCGGCCTGCGTCTCGCGCTTGGCGAGCTGCCCGGCCTCCTTGGCCTGCTGCGCCAACTGCGCGACGGTGGCGCGCTCCTGGTCGCGGGAGCGGGCCGTGTACTGGCCCACGTTCAGGAATTCCCGTACGTCCTCGACGCCGCCCTTGAGCGCGACCCTCGCGGCCTGCTTCGTCGCGGGGCCGCCCATGCTCATGAGCTGGACGATCCGCACCCGCTCGTCGGCCGCGCGCGCGGTGTACTGCCCGTCGTCGAGGAACTTCCTGACGTCGTCGATGGAGCCCTTCAGGGCGGTCCGCCCGGCCTCCTTGACCTCGTTGCCGCCGGTGCTCATGACCTGCGTGACCTGGACCCGCTGGTCCTTCTCCAGCGGGACCTTCCAGCCGTCCTTGAGGAACGCGCGGAGTCCGTCGGGCGATCCGTTCAGGGCCGTGCGCGCCGCGGCGCGGACTTCCTGACCACCGACGGCGGAGGAGATCTGGACGATGGCGACCCGCTCGTCGCTCTGTTCGGCGACCGGCTTCTCGCTGTCCAGAAATCGCCGTACGTCCGTGTCGCTGCCCATGAGGGCGGCTTCCGCCGCGGCCCGGACGCCGGGACCGCCCTGTTTCCATGCCTCGACGACCCGGCCTCGGTCGGTTGCCGGTATGGGGCTGACGATGTCCGGTTCTTCTCCCCCTTCCCGGTCGGCCGCATGGGCCGGACTGGTGCCGATGATTCCGGCCAGGAGAGCCATCGGAAGGATGGCCGTACTCAAAGTTCTCAGGCCGCGCACACTATGCGGCCAGGTTTTCCCCGCCCAGTTCGAGCGGTTACTACGCCTCACGAAGCAGACCCTTCTTGCTTGTTGCGAATTGCCGCGAACGGCGCCGCGAGCATAACGCTCCATATGGATTGCATCGAAGGTGACTTGACGGTGCATCAGAATGTAGATGGCGCATGCACGCGGATGCGTGTACCCGGGGTCACGTTGCCCCTGGCCGTGCGTCGTTCTCGATTTGTTATCCCAACTCCACTGCCCCGTTCCACGATTCACCGGTGTCCGTTAACGGGTGTTACGTTGCTCCGGTCCCTTACGCGATGCTTAGCAGCGCTTCGCGGCTCTCGTCCGCCCCAACACCGCTGCGGCCGCACCCCACTTGGAAGGAGTCACTGGTGATACTTCGCGCGCGCAGAAAGCTGCTCGCCGGCGTCATCGGCATCACGATGGCCGTCGCGGGAGCCGCCACCGCCGCCGTCGCCCAACCAGGAAGCAACCCCGGCAGCCAACCGGCCCAAGCCGCCGCCCAGCAGGGCGGAACGGGGTCGGCGACCCCGCCCTCCGCCGTGGAGGACTTCGCCTACCCGGACGCCGCGCGGCTCCTCAAGGAGAAGGGCATCACCCTGAAGCGAGGGGACGGCCACATCGTCCTGAGCGACTGCGCCGACGCCAACATCCTGGTGCGCACCACGCACACCAACGACGACGGAAACAAGTACTGCTTCAAGGCCACCGGCAAGAAGGGATACCTCAGCCTGGAGGTCCCGAAGGTGTACTCCGTCGATTCCGAGGGGCCCGCATTCCAGGCCACCGTCACTTCCGAGGACGGAAAGAAGACCGTCCAGGTGGACAAGGGCGGCTTTCAGCCCGTCGGCACGGGAGACCTCAGTCCGGGAGCGAGCGGAAAGCCCGCGGTTCTGGTCGAGCTCCGCGTCAACGGTAATTGAGCGGACGGCCCGGGTGAGTCACGGCGTGCACCGCGCATCGCCCTCCCCGACAACCTCCGCTGTTCTTCTGTGATTTAGGAAATGAAACGTGTTTAGCAGACGTCCGCGTACCGCGTGGATGACCGGGCTTCTCGCCACCGCCGTCACGGCCGGTGCCATGACCGCCGCTCCCGCCCAGGCAGTGGGGGGCGGTGCCGCGCAGGACGGCGCCTACGCCTTCACCGCCCAGCTCGACATCGGCGGCGGCCACCGCAGTTGCTCGGGTGCGCTGGTCGACAAGCAATGGGTGATGTCCGCCGCCAGCTGCTTCGCCGCCGACCCCGCCAAGGGCTTCAAGGTCGCCGAGGGCGCGCCGAAGTGGAAGACGACAGCGACCGTCGGCCGGACGAACCTCACCGGCTCGGGCGGCACCGTGGCGAATGTCGTCGAGCTCGTCCCGTACGAGGGCCGCGATCTGGTGATGGCGAAGCTCGACAAGCCGGTCAGCGGCATCACTCCGGTGGCCCTGGCGACCTCCGCGCCCGCCAAGGGCGACCGGCTGCGGGTCGCGGGCTACGGCCGCACCCACACCGAGTGGGTGCCCGACAAGCTGCACAGCACCGGGGTCACGGTGGACTCGGTGCAGGGCGCCACCCTCGGCCTGACCGGCGACGACCCGGCCACGGCCGCCGTCTGCAAGGGTGACACCGGCGGCCCGGCGTTCCAGGAGAGCGACGGCCGCCCGGAGCTCGTCGCCGTCAACAGCTCCTCCTGGCAGGGCGGATGCGTGGGCACCGACCCCGCCGAGACCCGCAGGGGCGCCGTCGACACCCGCGTCGACGACATCAACACCTGGGTGCAGAAGGTCAGTTACCGTACGGCCTTCCCCAACGCCCCGTGGCAGTACGCGGAGCACATCGCCTCCGGGTACTTCACCGGCGGCTCGGCCGGCGGCACCCGCCACATGGACATGATCGTGCGCTGGATCGACGGCGAGGTCACCCTGTACCAGGGCGCCGACGACAAGGACGCCCGCCACCCCTTCTCGGCCGAGTACCGCATCGCCGCCGCGAACAGCGTCTTCAAGCACGCCAAGCAGATCACCGGCGCGAGCTTCGGCGGCGGGTCCGACGGTCTGATCGTGCGCTGGGTCGACGGCGAGCTGACGCAGTACACGCACGTGGACAAGAAGGGCTTCCACGGCGAGAAGAAGCTCGCCCCCGCCAAGAACAAGACATGGCCGTACGCCAAGCAGATCACCGCGGGCAAGTACACGGGCAACGCGCAGCGCGATGACCTCCTCGTGACCTGGGTCGACGGCGAGGTGTCGCTGTACACCGACGTCGACACCAACGGTCTGCGCGGCGAGAAGACCCTGATGAAGCCCAACAAGACCTGGCCGCACGCCGACCAGATCACCGCCGGCGAGTTCACCGGCAAGAAGACCGCGGACCTCCTGGTGCGCTGGTCCGACGGTGAGGCCACCATCTACCCGGGTGTGACCGCCGGCGGCTTCCACGGCGAGACCAAGATCAGGCCGGCCAAGTCCGCCTGGAAGTCGGCCACCGTGGTCAACGCCGGCGCCTTCGTCGCCAACGACCGGCCGAACGACGTCCTCGTGCGCTGGGCCGACCACACGCTCGGCCTGTACCCGGGCGTGGACGCGGCCGGCACGCACGGCGAGGTCAAGCTCGTCGGCTGAGCGCCGCCGCAACTGAACAACAACCACAACGCCCACAACAACCGCGCGGGGCCGGTGTTTTCGACACCGGCCCCGCGCGCTCCTCAAGGAAAGCAAGCAGTGCCTCTCACGAGACGAACACCTTGGATGCGTGCCGCCCTGCTCGGGATGAGCGCGGCGATCGCCTTCACCGCCCCGGCAACGGCGGCACCCGCACGCGCATCGGCCTCCGTCCCCTCATCCGCGTCCTCATCATCCGCGTCCTCATCATCCGTGGACAGCACTGATTCGGATGTCACCCGGGAAGCGATGCGCGAGGCACGGGAGGCGGAGCGCTACTGGACTCCTGAGCGCATTCGCGGTGCCGTAGCGATCGACGCCAAGGGCAACGCGACCAACGAAACCAACGCGACCGACGAGACCAACGAGACGAGCGAGACCGCCGAGGCCAGGGCCCCCGAGGCCAAGCCCGGTGGACGGCAGAAGCGCTCGCTGCGGGCGCCGAGCAGGCCGACGGCCGAGGGGATCGCCACGGTGGGCGTGTTCCTGATCCGGGGCGCCGACGGCGCGGCGACCGCCGACCAGTTCTGCAGCGCGAGTGCGGTGGCTTCACCGACCAAGAGCCTGGTCGTCACGGCGGCGCACTGCCTCAAGGGCGACCGGCGGAACCGCAGCATCGCCTTCGTCCCCGGCTACCGCGCCGGGGCCGCCAAGGCGGGCCAGGTCGGCGAAACCCCGTACGGCGTCTTCCCCGTACAGCCGGGCAAGATCTGGATCGACGGCCGCTATCTCCGGCCGACGCCCAGCGACGACGTCGACTTCGCGTTCCTGCGCGTCGGCCCGAACGCCCGGGGCCGGCTCCTGGAGGACGCGACCGGCAAGGGGAACGCGCTCACCGCGGTGGACTCCGCCCACCTGGCGCGCAAGAAGGTGACGGTCGCCGGATACCCCGGCGGCAAGAAGACCCCGCTGCAGTGCACCAACGACACGACCGCGTTCCAAGGGCGGTTCATGGAAATCCAGTGCGACGGATTCCGTGCCGGGGTCAGCGGAGGCCCGTTCCTGGAGAACTTCGACGGCCGCCGCGGAAACCTCGTCGGGGTCATCGGTGGCTACAAGACCGGCGGACTCTACGACCACATCTCCTACACCTCGCAGTTCGACGACGACGTGTTCCGCCTCTACCGCCAGGCGGTCGGCGACACGGCGCCGGACGAAGGAAGCGTCCTCGGCGACGCGAAGACCTGGCAGCGCGCCAGGGCCATGACCGCAGGACGGTTCCACACCGCGTCGGTGCGCGACGGAAAGAGCGACCTGGTCGTCCGCAGGGACGACGGCGCGGTCAGCCTGTACCGCGGCAACGGAAAGTTCGGGTTCGACAAGGAGGTCCGGCTGATCGGGCCCAACGGCACCTGGAAGCACGCCGAGGTGATCACCGCCGGAGACTTCACGGGCTCCGCCGCGTACGACCTTTTCGTCCGTTGGTCCGACGGCGAACTGACCCTCTACAAGGACGTCGACGAGCACACCAAGCTCCACAACGAGATCCAGCTCCGGCGCCCGAACAGCCTCTGGAAGAACGCGAAGGCCATCACCACCGGTCACTTCACGGGAACCGGAACCGGCACCGGCACCGGCACGGGCACCCGGGCCGACGACCTGGTGGTCCGCTGGTCGGACGGCGAGCTGACGCTCTACCCCGACGTCGACGAGAAGGGCTTCCACGGCGAGCGGAAGCTGACCGCCCCCAACAAGACCTGGACGCACGCGCGGGACATATCGGCAGGCAGCTTCGGCAACTCCCCTGCCGGACAGGACCTGTTCGTCCGCTGGTCCGACGGCGAGGTCTCGGTCTACGAGAACATCGCAGCCAAGTCCCTGAAGTCCGAACACCGGCTCCGCCCCGCGGGCTCCCCCTGGCGCCAGGCGACCCTGAGCACCGTCGGCGCCTTCGGCGGCGGCACCGCCCGCGAGGACGACGTCCTCGTCCGCTGGTCGACCGGAAAGCTGTCCGTCAACGCCGACACCACCCCCGCTTCCCTGTCCCGCGAGCACACCCTCGTCCCCAACCCCGGCGGCTGACACGCTCTCTGAGGTGGACCGGGGCACGACGGGCCCCGGAAGACGCCGGGCCACCCGTTCGGAGCGCGGACGACAACCACTCCCCTTCCGCGCTTCCCCTCAATCTGCGATCTCCTACTCCCGCACGGTTCCCGGGAGTTGTACAGTCCTCTCCACTCCGCTCGAGATCACCGACATCGGTACCGGCACCGGTACCGGCAAGTGGGGGCGTGATGTCACCGACCGTACCTTCGGCTCCGGGTACGGGGCCCTCTGCTCCGGACGCCCGCGACACGGAACCGAGCGCGACGCAGCGCGCCGACCCCGACGGCCGCGTCTCGCTCGCCGCGGGCGTCACCCTGGACGACCCCCGGTTCGCCAACGACGACCTGCTTCCGGTGCCGATGGAGCGGCGCACCTGGGGCATCTACAACTACACGGCCCTCTGGGTCGGCATGGCCCACAACATCCCTTCCTGGACGCTGGCTTCGGGCCTCGTCGCGCTCGGGATGGACTGGAAGCAGGCCGTCTTCGTCATCGCGCTCGCCAATGTGATCGTGCTGCTCCCGATGCTCCTGACGGGCCACGCGGGCCCGAAGTACGGGATTCCCTTCCCCGTCCTGGCCCGCGCCTCCTTCGGGCTGCGCGGCGCGAATCTGCCCGCCCTCATCCGGGCGGCGGTGGCGTGCTGCTGGTTCGGGATCCAGACGTGGATCGGCGGCCAGGGCATCTTCCTCCTGGTCGGCAAGATCTTCGGGGGCTGGGCCGACGTGTCGAAGGTGGGCGGCTATCCCTGGACCCTCTGGCTCTGCTTCATTGCCTTCTGGGCCTTCGAACTCGCCGTGATCTACCGGGGGATGGAGGCGCTGCGCCGCTTCGAGAACTGGGCGGCGCCCTTCGTTCTCCTCGGCGCGCTCGCCCTCCTCGGCTGGATGGCGACGAAGTCGGGCGGCCTCGGCCCGCTCCTCGACCAGCCCTCGAAGCTCGGCTGGGGCGCGGACTTCTGGAAGGTCTTCTTCCCCTCCCTCATGGGCATGATCGGCTTCTGGTCCACCCTGTCCCTGAACATCCCCGACTTCACCCGCTTCGGGAAGGGGCAGCGGGCGCAGGTCTGGGGCCAGTCGCTCGGCCTGCCCACCACGATGACGGCGTTCGCGCTCCTCTCCGTCCTCGTCACATCGGGCTCCCAGGCGGTGTACGGGGCGGCGATCTGGGACCCCGTGGAGCTCTCCGCGAAGACGGACAGCGTCTTCGGCCTGCTCTTCGCCCTGGTGACGGTCCTGATCGCGACGGTCTCGGTGAACATCGCGGCCAACGTCGTCTCCCCGGCCTACGACCTCTCCAACCTCGCCCCGAAGCTCATCAACTTCCGTACGGGCGCGCTGATCACGGGCGTCGTCGGCGTCCTGGTCATGCCGTGGAAGCTGACCTCGACGCCCGAGCTGTACATCTTCACGTGGCTCGGCGTGGTCGGCGGCCTGCTCGGCACGGTCGCGGGCGTCCTGATCGCCGACTACTGGATCATCCGCCGCACCGTCCTCGACCTCGCCGACCTCTACCGCCCGCAGGGCCGCTACTGGTACGCGGCAGGCTGGAACTGGCGCGCCCTGCTGGCCTTCACGGTCGGCGGCACCCTCGCGGTGGGCGGCTCCCACTCGGCCCCCGGCAAGGGCCCGTTCCCCCAGGACGGCCTCATCCCCTTCCTCAAGCCCCTCGCGGACTACGGGTGGGCGGTGGGGCTGGGGGCGGCGCTTGTGCTGTACACCGTGACGAGCTGGGGCACGTCCCGGCGCGGGGACGGACCGGGCGTGGGGTTCCCCTGGTTCCCCTGGTGCCCCGCCCACACCGCGGGCCGTCGCGCCGACCATGGACTTGCCTGTTCGAGTTGGCCGGCGAGCCGGAAGAGACGGCCTTCGAGCCCGTAACCGGTGGCGAACTGCATGCCGATCGGGAGCCCGGTCGTGGAGTCGGGCGCCAGTGGTACGGACATCGCAGGCGTGCCCGACACGTTGAACGCCGTGGTGAAGGGCGAGAGTTCGAGGACGCGGCGCAGCCGGCCGAGGCCGTCCAGGTCCTCCTCCGCGTCCTCCTCCGCACCTTCGGCGTGGGTGCCCAGGGGTACGGGGAGCTCCGGCAGGGTCGGGGTGAGCAGGATGTCGTACGTGGTGAAGGAGTTGGCCAGGCTCCGGGCGATCCGGTTGCGGGTCTCCAGGGCGGTGACGAACTGGGTGGCGGTGACCCGCTTCCCGTAGTGGTAGCCGGCCAGGGTCGACGGCTCAAGGGTGGAGGAGTCGATGGGCCGGTCGAAGGCGGCGGCCAGTGCGTCGACCGAGGCCGCGAGGTTCGCCGTCCACTGGCGGGCGCTGGACAGGATGAACTCCTCCCAGTCCACGCCGAGTTCGACGTCGGCCTCCGCGTCCTCCACCCGGTGGCCGAGCGATTCGAGCAGGCGGACCGTGCGGGAGAGCGCGTCGGCCACGGGTGCCGTGGTGCGGTGGCCGCCCCACGCGTGGGTGAGGACGCCGATGCGCAGCACGCCCGGGTCGCGGGTGACTTCCTCCGCGTACGGGCGGGGCGGCTCGGGGGCGTAGTAGGGGTCGCCCGGTTCCGGGCCGCGGATCTGGTCGAGCAGGACCGCGCTGTCGCGCACCGTGCGGCTGACGCAGCCCTGTACGGCCAGGCCGTTGAAGACCTCGTCGGCGTCGGGGCCCATGGAGACGCGGCCCCTGGTCGGCTTCAGCCCGAAGAGGCCGTTGTGCGCTGCGGGTATGCGGATCGAGCCCGCGGCGTCGGTGGCGTGCGCGATCGGGACCACCCCGGCGGCGACGGCCGCGCCCGCGCCCCCGCTGGACCCGCCCGCACTCCGGTCCAGGCCCCAGGGGTTGCGCGTCGCGCCGTACAGCACGGGCTCCGTCGTATTGCTGTAGGCCAGCTCCGGCGTCGCGGTACGCCCGAAGGTCACGAGGCCCGCGCGGCGGAAGCGTCGCATCAGGGAGGAGTCGGCGCGGGCGATGTTGCCTTCCGCCAGGCGACTGCCCAGCTCCATGCGGCGCCCGGCCATGGAGACGCCGATGTCCTTGATCAGGAAGGGGACTCCGGACAGCGGGGCGGAGGTGGGGGAAGAGGCCGGGACAGAGGCCGGGGTCGGGGCGTGTTCGTCGCCGGTGTCCGTCGGCCATGTCTCGACGACGGCGTTGATCTGCGGATCGACCGCCTGCGCGGCCTCGCGCGCGGCCGCCTCCACTTCGGCGGGGGTCACCTCGCCGCCCGCCACCAGCTCCGCGAGCCCCACCGCGTCGAAGTTCACGTACTCGGAAACTCTCACCGTCCACCCCTCGATACCGTAGAGCCTCTTGCGATACCGACCGGTATCGCAAGGGAACGACTGGTACCGTAGCACTCATGGCAACAACCGCAGGCAGACCGAGCAGAGTGGCGAAGCTGCCCCCGCGCGAGCGCATCCTCGACGCGGCCGAGGAGCTCTTCCAGAGCGAGGGCATCCGGCGGGTGGGCGTCCAGGCCATCGCCGAGCAGGCCGAGACCACCAAGATGGCGATCTACCGGCACTTCGAGACGAAGGACGCGCTGGTCGCGGAGTGGCTGCGGATCGTCGCCGCCGAGTACCAGGCGGCCTTCGACCGGGTCGAGGCCGAGCACCCCGACCGGCCGAGGGAGCAGATCCTGGGTCTGGCCCGCTTCATCGCCGAGGGGCTGCCCGCGATCTCCCATCGGGGCTGCCCGTTCATCAACTCCCTTGCGGAGCTGCCCGATCGCTCGCATCCCGCGCGACAGGTGATCGAGCAGCACAAGGCCCTCCAGGCGCGCAGGCTGCTCGGCATGTGCACCGCGGCCGGGCTGCCCGATCCCGAGCAGGCCACGGCCGAGATCACTTTCGTGCTCGAAGGCGCACAGGTCAGCACGCAGAACGGGAGCATCGATCGGGCGGGCGACCGGGTGATGCGGATCGTCGAGGGGATCGTGGACCGGTACGACGGCTAGGGACGCCGGCCGGACGGACCATCGGACACGCCCGCGGGCCCACATGTCTGCGGGCCCGCATGCCCCAACTACGCCTCCCGCGTGGGGAGAACAGAAATCTGGGACAGGTTGACGTGGCGCGGGCGCTCGACGGCGAAGGCGATGAGCTCGGCGACGTCAGCCCCGGAGGGGATGCCTTCGATGGAGCCCACGGCCTCCTGAACGGCGGCGCTGATGGCCGGGTCGTCGATGTGATCGCGCAACTCGGTGTCGACGGTGCCGGGTTCGATGTTCGTCACGCGTACGTCGGCGGGGCTGAGCCGGGCCCGCAGATTGCGGGAGAGGTGGCTGAAGGCGGCCTTGGAGGCGGCGTACCCCGCGAAGCCGGGCAGGACGGACTGGGCGGCCGCCGAGGAGATGTTGACCAGGTCCGCATGGCCCCGCTCGGCCGCCGCCGCGAGCAGGTCCGGGACGAACGCCTCCACGACGGCGAACGCACCGGTGACGTTCACGTCGATCATCCGCTGCCAGTTGGCGCCCGCGGACCCGTCCAGGAGGTCGGGCAGGGCGAGTCCCGCGTTGTTCACCACGAGGTCGACACGGCCCAGGCGGGCGTGGATGCCAGCGGCGGCCGCGGTGAGCGAGGAGGGGTCGGTCACGTCGGTCGGCAGGGCGAGGGCGGTGCCGCCGGCCGCCTCGATCCGGGCCACGTGCCCGTCCAGGCGGTCGGCCCGCCGGGCCAGCAGGGCGACGCGCGCACCCCGCGCGGCCAGTTCGCGCGCGGTGGCCTCGCCGATACCGCTGGAGGCTCCGGTCACGACGGCCACCCGGCCCAAGAGGGGGCGGGCGAGGGACGCGGTCTGCTCGGCGGTGGTGATGGACATGGTCATGGTGGTCTCCGGAGTGCGTGTGCGGACCGCGTTCGGTGCGGGGTTCTTGGGTGTCTTGCGCCACCGACTCTGCGGGAGATCCACCCGCCCACCCAGGGCCCGGCTCGACCCTGGGTCTGGCAGAACCACCCTGTGACGGACACTTGATCCATGGACTTCCGCACCGAACTCACCGCGTTCCTCCGCTCCCGCCGCGCCCGGCTGCGGCCGGAGGACCTCGGCGTACGCCCCTTCGGCGGCCGCCGACGCGTGCCCGGCCTGCGCCGGGAGGAGCTGGCGGACCTGGCGGGAGTCAGCGTCGACTACTACGTACGGCTCGAACAGGGCCGCACCCACAACGTCTCCGACAGCGTCCTGGACGCCGTCGCCAGGGCCCTGCGCCTGGACGAGGCCGAACGCGCGCACCTGGGCCACCTCACCCGCGCCCTGCGCCACCCGGCCTCGACACCCCCCGTCCCGCAGCCGGTCAGGACGGGCGTGCAGGTCCTGCTCGCGGCGCTCGGCGAGGTGCCCGCGTACGTGCTGGGACACCGGCTGGACATCCTGGCCTCCAATCGGCCGGCCCGGGCGCTGTTCACCGACTTCGACGCCTTGCCGCCCGGGCAGCGCAACGCGGCCTGGCTGCACTTCCTCGACCCGGCCGTGCGCGGCCTGTACCCGGACCGGGAAGCGTGGGAGGAGACCGCGCGGGGCACCGTCGCGGCCCTGCGCCTGGACCTGGGGCGGCACTCCTGCGACGACCGGCTGTGCGAGCTGCTCGGCGAACTCTCGGTGCGCAGCGAGGACTTCCGCGCCCTGTGGGCCGAGCACCACGTGGGCGAGCACGCCTATGGGATCGAGCGGCTGCGCCACCCCACGGCCGGTGAGCTGGTCCTGCGCCGTGAGACGCTGCGGCTGCCCGGGGAGGGCGACCAGACCCTGGTCACATACGCGGCCGAACAGGACACTCCGTCCCACTCGGCCCTCGCCGACCTCGCCGCGCTCGCGGCGCCTCAGCGCTGCGGCGCGGGGAACGCCACGGGGCTGCGCAGGCCGGAGCGGCCGACCGCGCGTACGCCGAAGAAGACGTTGTCCTTGGACAGTTCGACGGTGTGACGGGTGGTGTCGCCGACGTCGATCACATGGGTCCAGTCGGCGTCGGTCGTCTCGCGCCACACGATTTCGTACCCGGCGAGATCGGCCTCGGTGCCGCGCTCCCACACCAGCTCGGTCTCGTTGGTCAGCGCGGCGGTGAGAATCTTCGCGCCGCGCGGGGTGCCGGGGGCCTGGGCGAGGCTCCACAGGGTGGCGGCGTTGACGCGGGCGACGCGCGCGACGAACGGGAAGTCGCAGAACTCCGGCAGGTCCCCGTACTGCTTGCCGTCCACCACCCGGACGTCCTGATGCTGATGGGCGAAGTCCTCGGCGGGCTCGGTGAACCGGGCGGCGGGGTAGGCGCGTTCGAGGAAGGGGATGTGGTCTCCGCCGCGCAGATAGCGGTCGCGGCGGTACACGACGCGCACCCGCATCCCGGTCGCGTCGTTCACGGCCACGTCCTGGACGAAGCGGGCGAGCTGGCGCGACGGTGAGTCGTTCTCGCCGCCCACCGAGCGCCGGACGGCGGCCTCCTCCGGTGTCTCGGACGAGGGGACGCCCTCCGCGAAGAGACGGATCGTCCGCGGGTCGCGGGTGCCGTCGTCGGCGGTGGAGCTGCCGACGATGTCATTGGTGAACATCGCCTGGACGTCGGCCTTGCGCTGCTTGAACTGCTCGGCCATGTGTGCCGCGCCGAGCAGCCCCTGCTCCTCGCCCGCGACGGCCGCGAACACGAGCGTCGCGCCGAGGCGCCGGGTCGCCAGGACGCGCGCGAGCTCCATGACGAGCGCGACCCCGGAGGCGTCGTCGTCGGCTCCGGGCGCGTCGCTGGTGAAGTCCATGACGTCACTGGCGCGCGAGTCGTAGTGCCCGGAGACGACGTACAGACGGTCGGGGGACGCCGAACCGCGCAGGGTGGCCACGACGTTGGTGATCCGCGCCGGAGTCGGGACGCGCGGGCCCGGTTCCTGGACGTACGACTGGAGCTCGACGCTCATCCGCCCGCCCGAGGGCCGCGCGTGGCGCCGCATCTCCGCGAGGATCCAGTCGCGGGCGGCGCCGATGCCGCGTACGGGGTCGTCCTGCGAGGACAGCGTGTGCCGGGTCCCGAACGCGGCGAGCCGCCGCACCGTCGCCTCGATGCGCCGGTGGTCGATCTCCCGCAGGACCGCGCGCAGTTCGCGCGGCGGTTCCTGCGCGGTGGGACCCGCCGCCGCCCCGTCACGCGCGGCGGCGGGTCCCGCCTGCAGGCCGACGGCTCCGGCCGTGGTGGCGGCCGCGGCTGCGGCCAGGACGGTGCGCCGGGAAGTGCCCGTCTGCTGCGACATGCGGCCCATAGTCATGGACACCACAATGCTCCGCAAGGGTGCCGGGCAGCCGGGCCGGTCGCTCACGACGGCCAGTGGGGGTGGCGGTCGAGGGACGCGTGGTGGAGTACGTACCGCTTGAAGTCGAGCTCATCGACGCTGGCGACGCCCTCTTCGTACGCGGCTCCGTACGCGGCTTCTTGCGCAGCGGTGTCGGTCCATTCGGCGAAGACGATCGCCCGCTCCCCGTCGGCCGTGAGGTGGACGTGCGCCGCGAGCAGCCCCGGGGCGGGCGCGAGAAGCCCCTCGATGTCACCCGTAGCCTTCGTCACAACGAAGACACCACACGGGCTCTCCGCATCATGAACCACACTGCGCTGGAGTCGAGTTCGGTTGAGTCCGGGACGCTCGATGCCGGGCACGAGCGTGTCGACGCGGCTCACCACCGCGGCGCGATGGGCACGGGCCCACGCCAGGTGTTCCTCATCGCTCGTCCACTGCGCGTAGAAGAGGAGCCCGGCGCCGTCCACGGACCGGAAGAGATGCTGCGCCAGGCGGGCCGACGGCGCCTCGGCCGCCGCCCACTCCTCGGCCATGGCGTCGGCGGCCGCGCGGGAACGCTCGTCGGTACCGGTGCGCCACTCACTCACCAGAGCGGTCCCGGCGGCGGGGTGAACGAGATCCAGGAAGCGTGTCGTAGGCGTCATGGGCGCCAACCTGGTACGTCAACCGCACTTGAGGTCAAGCGGGTTGGGGCCTGCCCGGCGGATCTTGCCGGACAGGCCCCGGTCCCGGTCCCGTCGAGGTTCAGCGCTTGAGCGTGAAGGTGAAGTCACCGGAGGTCTTGGCGGCCAGCCGGACCGCCGAGACGACCTTCCCCTCCTCGACCAGCCTCTCGACCCCGGCCCGCGAGAGACCGCACCCTTCAGCGATCAGCCGCACCGGCCGGACCGGGATCCGTGCCGCGAAGCGGACCGAGACGTCGATCACCTCGGCGTCGTCCAGGTGATCCGATCCGCCGGTGTCCAGGCGCCATGCGCCCGCCCAGTCGAGGGCGATGCGGTTGCGGCGCCGTACCACCGGATCCTGGAGCAACTCGGCTGCAAGGGAAGGGTCGTTGTC
The DNA here is from genome assembly GCF_042740175.1 of Streptomyces sp. NPDC059009. NCBI lineage: Bacteria > Bacillati > Actinomycetota > Actinomycetes > Kitasatosporales > Streptomycetaceae > Streptomyces > Streptomyces sp. NPDC059009. The sequence continues at coordinate 180,338 of NZ_JBHYJB010000001.1, forward strand.
GTGCATCCGGTCAAGCAGATCAGGCCGTATGGAGCGCACATTCGTCCGCTCGAAGACCGTGAGCTTGGCCGTCTCCCCGCACGTGGTGCAGAGCACGAGGAGCCAGGCGTCGAGGAGCTTGTGGTGGGCGTTGGCACGGAATTTGCCGTGGGGCCGGAAGCGCCCGGACGCGCAGGCGCGGCAACGGCGGAGGACCGTCGGCAGGCAGGTGGGCATGACCACCCAGCTATTGAGCACAGAGGTACACCGATTTCAGTGAGAAGTCCGCAGCAAGAGGCAGCGCGGCGCACAGGCGCGACGCGCGACAGATCAGCTCTCGGGAGGTCTCACACGGTGTACAACGGCACGTCCTTGCCTGGGCGACTTGGTCCGGCAGCACGGTAGCGGCACACGGCGGCGCCGCTCCACCGGTTTTGGAGGCCGTCTCCCCTGGTTGTGGCGATCGTCTCAACTGGCGTGCGCAGAGCCGCCTTTACACGGCCACCGGCTACGTCCAGACTCCTGGTGACGCAAGAGCCTCACACCGTATGGCCGTGATGTGGGGCGCACGGGGAAGAAGGAAGACGATGGCCGACACGAACATCATCCTCATCGTCGGCATCATCGCCCTCGTCGTCGTCCGGCAGTTCACCGTCCGGACCGTCACGTATCGCCTGTACTTCTGGGTGGGTGTACTCGTCGTCCGCGGCTGCATCCCGCCCGGCCCCGCCGCATGGGAGCCCGCGAGCATCGTGCTGCTGGTGCTCTCGCTGCTCGCCTCGATCGGCCTCGGCGTCTGGCGGGGAGCCGTGTTCCCCATGTGGAAGGAGCCCGACGGGCGCGTGCTGCGCAAGGGAGACCGCAGGGTCCTTGCCCTGTGGGTCGGGACGGTGGCCGTCCGGGTGGTGTTCGTGGCGACCGGGGCGCTCGCGTTCCACGAGCCGTTCAACGCCGACGCGCTCTGGCTCGGCCTGGGCCTGACGCTCGCGGCACAGCACACGCTCATGATGCGCCGCCGGGCTGCGGCGCCCCTGAAGGCGCCGCAGGCGATCGCTTAGACGGTCTCCGTCAGAGGGGCTCCGTCAGACGGTTTCCGTCAGAGGGTCTCCGTGCCGTACAGCGCGGCGATGTCCTTGGACCCCGCCCACCTGCTGTACGTGGGCTGCTGCGGCCAGCCCTCGGGAGCTTGCGCGAGGAGCTACGCGCTTCGGCGCTCGTACCACCCACGCGCCGCCACCAACCCGCCCGCGTACAGCACGAGAACCACGGCGAGCAGCAGGTAGTACGACACCGGCAGCGTGGCGAGTCCGAGCAGGGAGCCGAGCGGCGACAGCGGCACCAGGAGGCCCGTCACGATCAGGGCGGCCGCCGCCCAGTGCACCGGGTTCGCCCCACGGCCCTCGGCGGCCCGTCGGCCCGTGCGCAGGAGCAGCATGACGAGGGCCTGGGTCAGCAGGTTCTCGGTGAACCAGCCGGAGTGGAAGACGGCCGCGTCGTCGAGGCCGTCGGGTCCGTGCAGGGCCAGCGCGAGGACGCCGAAGGTCGCGAGGTCGGCGACGGCGTTCAGGACGCCGAACCAGGTGATGAAGCGCAGGAGTTCGCGGGGGCGCAGGACGGCCGGGCGGCGGGTGACGGCGCGGTTCGGCCGGTCGTACGCGAAGGCCAGCTGGGCCGCGTCGAAGGCCAGGTTCTGGGCGAGGACCTGCGCCGGGAGCATCGGCAGGAAGGGCAGGAGCAGCCCGGCGGCGAGCATCGCGATGACGTTGCCGAGGTTCGAGGAGAGGGTGACGCGCAGGTACGCCGCGATGTTCCCGGTGGAGCGGCGCCCCGCCGTGATCGCGTGCTCGACCGCGCCCAGGTCCTTCGCGGCGTCGGCGAGGACCACGTCGGCGCTGTCGCGCACGACCGCCACGGCGTCCCGCGCGGCGATGCCGACGTCGGCGGCGCGCAGCGCGGGCAGGTCGTTGACGCCGTCGCCGAGGAAGCCGACAGTGTGGCCGCCCGAGTCTCCACCGGAGTGGCCGCCGGAGCGGAGCGCGGCGATGACGCGCGCCTTGTGGCCGGGTGCGCAGCGGGCGAAGACGGTGGTGCGGGCGGCGGCAGCGGCGAGTTCGGGGTCGGTGAGGGCGTCGATACGGTCGGCGGTCAGCACGCCCTCGCGTACGGCCGGATCGCCTTTCGGGTCGCCTCCCGGGTCGCCTTCCGGGGCGCCTTCCGCGTCGCCTTCCGCGTCGCCTTCCGCTGGTACCTGGATCCCCAGGTCACGGCACGCCCGCAGCGCCGTGCCCGGGTGGTCCCCGGTGAGCACCTTGATCGCGACGCCCCGTTCGGCGAGGCCCTTGAGCGTCTCGGCGGCGGTCGGCGCGAGCGCGTCCCGCAGGGTGACGAAGCCGTCGAAGGTCAGCCCGCGCTCGTCGGCGGGGGTGTAGTCGCGGGTGCGGGCGGGGCGTTCGGCGGTGGCGACGGCCAGGACGCGCAGCCCGTCGTCCGCGAGCCGGGCGGCCCGGTCCAGGAGCTCCGCGCGCCGCTCCGGTTCCAGGGCACACCGCTCCAGTACGGATTCCACGGCGCCCTTGACGACGAGGGTGTGCGTGCCGAGGCGGCCGCCCGACGCCCTCGGGGTCCGCACGACGGCTGTGGCCAGGCGCCGGTCCGCGTCGAACGGAAGAGCGTCCACCCCGTCGTACGCCATGAGCTCGTCCTCGTCGGACGCGTCCAGGATCGCCTCGTCGAGGGCGTCGGGTGCGGGCAGGTCGGCGAGCTGGAGGGTCCACCAGGCGTTGACGGCGGCCCGGCGCAGGACGTCGGGGGCGTCGCGGCCGTCCGCGTCGAGGGCGCGGTCGACGACGGGGCGGTCCTGGGTGAGGGTGCCGGTCTTGTCCAGGCACAGCACGTCGACGGCGCCGAGGTCGTGCAGCGCGGGCAGCCGTTTGACGATCACGCCGTGGGCGCGGGCGAGCAGGGTGGTGCCGCGGGCGAGACAGGTGGTGACGATGACGGGCAGCATCTCGGGGGTGAGCCCGACCGCGACCGCCACGGCGAACGGCAGCGTCTCCAGGCCGCGCCCGCGCAGCGCCGCGTCGGCTATGAGGACCAGCGGCGGGGTCAGCAGCATGAACCGGATGAGGATCCATGCGATGCCGTGCACGGAACGGTCGAAGGTGCTCGCCCCGCGCCGGTCGTCCCGCCCGTCGTGCGCGGCGGCGAACCGGGTCCGCTCCCCCGTGGCGACGACCACGGCGGTGCCGCTCCCGGAGGCGACGCTGCTGCCCTGGAAGCAGAGCTGCGGCAGGTCGAAGGGCGCCCCGTCGGGTGCGGGTGCGGTCGGTGCGGGTGAGGTCGGCGCGGCCGGTACGGTCGCTGCGGCCGGAGCGGTCGGCGCGACCGGAGTGGTCGCCGCAGCCTGTGCCGTACGCGCATCGTCCGCATCCTTGGCGACCGGCGCCGACTCCCCGGTCAGCGCCGCCTGGTGCACGGTCAGTCCGCGCGCCCGCAGCAGTCGTACGTCGGCGGGGACCAGGTCTCCCGGACCGAGCCGGATCACGTCGCCGGGCACGAGCTCGGCGACGGGGATCTCCCGCGCGGCGGCCGCCTCGTCCTCGTGCGGGCGCCGCAACACAGTGGCCGTGGTGGCGACGAGCCCGCGCAGTGCGCTCATGGACCGGTCGGCCCGGTGTTCCCCGCAGGCCCGCAGCACACAGCTGACCACCACGAGGAGCACGATCACGGAGGCGGTGCCCCACGAGGCGACGACCGCAGAGACGGCCCCGAGGCAGAGCAGCACGGCCGTGAACGGGTCACGGAGCCCTCGTACGGACAGCCGCGCCCAGGATGCCTCGCGCCGCCCCGCCACCACGTTCTCGCCGAAGCGGGCGAGCCGCTCCTCCGCGTCCATCTCGGTCAGCCCGCGCGGCCCGCTGTCGAGGGCGCGCAGCGTCTGCAGAACGGTAGGGGCACCGGCGGGCGCGGCAGGCACAACAGAGGCCGGGACCGGGTCCGAGTCTGCGACGGCCGCCACCGGGGCCGACTCACGCACCGCGACGCACCCGCACCGTCACGCCCCGGTCCCGCGCAGCCGCCGCACCACGGCCGACGAAGAGCCGGAGCCGGTGCCGGAACCCGAGCCGGAGTCCGAGCCGGAGTCCGTCAGCTGCCCGACCACCAGCCGCACGACCGTCACGACATCGGGGTCACCGACGAAGTAGATCTGCCGCCGCCCCTCCCGGCGGGAGCGCACGAGCCCGGCGAGCTTCAGCTTCGCCAGATGCTGGCTGACGGCGGGCAGTGCCCCGCCCACCCGGTCGGCGAGGTGGGTGACGTCGCTCTCGCCCTGCGCGAGGGCCCACATGATGTGCAGCCGAGCCGAGGAGGCGAGGAGCCCGAACGCCGCGGCCGCCTCCGCGAGCACCTCGGCGGGCGGGTCCTCGAAGCCCTCGCCGCCTCCGCCGCCCACGACGTCCGACGCCACTGCACTCTCCTGTCCTGCCCGCTCTGCCGCCTCCTGTGCGGGGCCCCAGTCTAGGTGTCCATGCGCGCGGCCCCGGCCGCCGCAGTCACCCCGGGAGCACTCCCGGCACCAGCCTCCCCAGCCGCACCGCGACGCCGGCCACCACCGCCACCGACCATCGCCCGCAGCCCCAGAAAGACCAGCACCCCGAACGGCGACAGCAGAATCGTGAACACCAGCAGCGGCCCCATCACCAGCGCATGCACCCCGAGCCGCCGCCCCTCCCGGTACATCCACTGCCCGATCAGCAGATCCCACCCGATGACCTGCGCCCAGACGGCACCGGCCCCGTCGGCGAGCGCCGTCAGCTCGCGGAAGCCGTCGAGGCTCGGGCTGCGGACGGCGGCCCACAGTTCGGGGAGGACGGGCACCGCCAGCGCCAGATAGACGACCAGGATCGGCACGACGGTCAGCGGCGAGGCGGCGACACGGGCGGTCACGCGCCAGGCCGGAGCGAAGATCATGAGAAGCCAGACCGGGGCGGCCAGCCAGAAGGAGAGATCGAAGAGGAACCCGGTCATGCCACGGCCTCGGCTTCCTTGGTTTCCTTGGTTTCCTTGGCCACCTTGGCTTCCTCGGCTTCCTCAACTTCCTTACGGGATGGAGAGCTTGACCCTTCCTTACGGGACGGAGAGCCTGCCCCCTGCGCGGAACGGACCGCCCAGTACCCGGCAACCCCCGTGGCCACCACGACCCCGCCCGCGACCGCCAGCGTCACACCGTCCGGGTGGATCAACGGCTGCCCCCGCAGCGCCTGCCAGGCGAGCAGGGCGAAGAGCGCCGCGTACGAGCCGGAGGCCACGAGCACCAGGCGCACACGCACCCGCTCGTCGGCGAGGCGCACGGACCGGGGCATGAGCGCGACGAGGCCCATCACCACGAGCGGAAGCAGCTGCAGCGCGTGCATGCCGAAGAAGTGCGGGATGCGCAGGTCGCCGCCGGTCGCCGACCAGCCGGTCAGCGGCATCGAGGGGCCGCCGTCCGGCACCCCCACGCTGTGCGCGCCGACGACGTCGGACTCGCCGCGCACCTGCCCGGGCGCGGGCTGGGTCATCAGGAAGCCGACGGCCGCCCCGGCGAGGGCGATCGCGACGCCGCACCGCATGGCCCAGGCCGAGGCGCGGTCGGCGATGCGGGCGCGCAGCAGGAGGACGGCGATGACGAGGGTGGCGGCCCAGAGGACGACGACGGTGACGGCCATCGCGTTGAACAGGGCTTCGTCGAAGGGGGTTTGGTAATTGAAGTGGCTGCGCTTCCCGCGCACCACCTGTCCGGTGATGATCACCATCTCGACCAGGCCGGCCGCGGCGACCACGGTCCCCGCCCACCAGCCGGCGCGCCGCCCCCAGTCGAGCCACGACAGCATCCAGGCGAGCGAGAGCCCGTACGCGACGAAGGACAGCGCGAACTTGAACGGCTTGGCCCAGATCGGGGCGCCCACCAGGACCCGGTCGTCGACGGCGAGGCCGACCGCGGAGATGACGGCCAGGGCGGCCATCGAGGCGGAGAACAGCACGAGTGGGCGGTGCCAGGTACGCCATAAGGACAAAGACATAGGTGTCCCCTGAGAGATCGGTTGCGTGGAGAAGCCGCGTAGCGAGGAAGAATCATGGATAGCGGCGCTATCCGCTATCCGATAGCGCAACTATCTATGATGGGGCCGGGGTTGGCAAGGGCGGTCCGGGCAGGAACCGCCGGAGACCGACGACGAGCGAGAACGAACGAGGGCGTGAACAGACCGTGCGCATAGGCGAGTTGAGCCGCAGGACCGGTGTCCCGGTGCCGACGATCAAGTACTACGTACGCGAAGGACTGCTGCCGCAGGGTGAGTTGAGCAGCCCGAACCAGGCGCAGTACGACGAGGTGCACGAGCGTCGGCTCCGGTTGATCCGGGCGCTCCTGGAGGTGGGAGGACTCAAAGTAGCGGCGATCGCCGAGGTGTTGGGCGCCGTCGACGACCCGGAGCGCCCGCTCCACAAGGTGCTCGGCGCGGCCACCCACCGCCTCGGCGGGCCGGACGCGACGGACGACGACGCCGAGGCGGCCGCCGCGCAGACCGCCGTCGAGGACCTGATCTCCCGTCGCGGCTGGCGGGCCGACCCGTCGAACAACGCCGCCGGAGACCTCGCCCGCGCCCTCGCCGCCCTGAACCGCGTCGGCCACGCCGACTTCGTCGAACTCCTCGACGCCTACGCCGACGCCGCCGAGCAGGTCGCCCGCGCCGACCTCGGCTATGTGGGCCGCCGGGTCGCGGTCGAGGACCTGGTGGAGAGCGTGGTGATCGGCACGGTGCTCGGCGAGGCGGCGTTCAACGCGATGCGCAGGCTCGCACACGTGGACGCTTCGGCGCGGCTGTACGGGGACGGCGCGGCCGGGGCGGCGGGGGCAACGGGCGTCTCGTGACCGATACATGATCACTTCGTTGCACGAGGCGAGTGACACCGGTCTTCATGCCCGTCCCGTCACGTTCACCACCCTCGCCGCACTCGCCACACTCGCCGCACTCAGAGGTGATCCCGCTCGTGCCCGTACCCAAGTGGCTGCCGTTCGCCGCCACACGACTGGACGCCATAGAAGCGACGCTCGTCGAGCAGTACGCCCGGCTCGTCCGCCTCGCCTATGTGGTCCTGCCGCGCCGCCTCGGCCGCCACAGCCGCGTCCTCGGCGCGCACGCCGTGGTCCAGCAGGCGCTCCCGCACACTCCCCTGCACCTCCTGCCGGGTCAGCGGCACGACCCGGACACGCCCCATGAGGCACACGACGCGCACGACGCGCACGAGACCCACCAGGCCCACGGGGCCGAGTACTTCCTCGTACGGGAGCGGGTGCTCCGGCGGGCCCTGCGCCACGCGCACCGCCCGCACGGCTGGCCCCGCTTCCTGCCGCCGCCGCGCATGCTGCGGCCCACCTTGCCGATGGTGTGGGGCCTGCGGCTCTTCCCGCACCTGGGCGGCACCGCCGAGGCCGAACTCGACCAGGCCCTGCACGCCGTCTCCCCGCCCGCACGCGCCGCCTTCGCACTGCGCCACCTCGACGGTCTCGGCGACGCGGACATCGACGCGGTGCTCACCGCGGTCGGCGTGCCCGACGCGTCCCGGTTCCGCGCGGAGGCACGGACGTTGGAGGAGAGCTTCGGCGCACCCGCCGAACCGCTGGTCCTCTCCGACGAGTTCGACCCGTGTGCCGTGCAGGCGGGCCCGACCGACCTGCTGCGCCGCCGCAACCGCCGCCTGGCCGGGTTCCTCACCGCCCTCGTCCTCGTGGCGGCGGCAGGTGTGACCGCCGTCCACTTCGCGGACGACTCCACGCCCACCAGCCCGCTGTCGCTGCCGTTGCCGCTCTCCGGCGCAGAGACATCCCAAAGGACCCTGAACCCGCGGAACTTGGAGCGCGTCGCGGACGACGAGTGGCTGCACACCGCGCGCATCGACTTCTCCGCCTGGCCCGCACGGGGCGAACTGGCCGACGACCACACGGTGTTGGCGCGGGCGCTGGCGGCGTGGTCGGCCCGCCCCACCCGCGACCTGCGCCGCACCGCCACGCCCGGCACCCCCACCGAACCTCCGTCGCGCCCACCGCAGTTGCTCTTCGCGGGGAAGGTGGACGGGCGCGCGATCGTCGTCCTCCACGACGGTATGCGGCTGGTGCGCTACGGCGAACCGGCCGGGATCGAAGACGGGAACGCAGACGGGACCGGAAACGGGACCGGCGCCGATGACGCGGGGGCGGCGTTCACGATCGACTTCGCCCGCACCGACGAGTCCGACGTGACCACGGCAGGAGCCGTCGAGGTCTCCCGGAGCAGGACCGGCGGCAGGAGCGGGGGCGGGGGCGAGGCCGGGAACCGAGGCAAGGAATCAGCCCGCTTCCTGCTGGCCCCCTGGATCGCCGAGAGCGCCACGCGCGACCTGCTGCGCCCCAACACCCCGGCCCGCGGCCTCCCCGTCTCCGGCACGGGCATCACGGATCGCGCCCCCGTGCCCACCCGACAAGGCTCGTGCACGTCATGGCCGGTGCTCCAACTCCGTTCCTCCTCCAAGGTCGCGGAGAAGCACGCCTTCCTCCTGTCCGACCTCGGCGGCCCCGCCCCCGCCCACCTCACGTACACACCGCTGCCTTCGTCGTCGGTGCCCGCCCGCCAGCCCAGGGAGGCGACGGGAACCCCTGCCCTGCTGGCCTGGGCCCACATCGCGTGCGGGCTCCAACAGGCGTACGGCGGCGGGATCCGGGCCGTGAACACCTGGGACTACGCCGAGCAGCGCCTCCCCGAACACGGCGGCAGGGCCGTGTGGTCCTGCGTGCGCTACGACTCCTGGCGCGGCCCCGGCGACGTCACGGTCCGGTTCCGCGACACCACACAGGCCCCCGACGCCCCGGCCGCCGACGTCGCACGCGTCCGCAAGACGCACGCGTGCAGCCGCTTCGGCCTGCACGTGCTGGCGAGCCGCACCTGGACCGCGCCGTCCGGACACCGCTATCTCCTCGCGGCGGGCAGCAGGGCGGTGACGTCGATCCGCTCCCCCGACACCCCGTCGATCAGGACGTCGAAGACCACCCTGGCCGTGCGCGCCCCGTCCCACCCCGTACGGCTCTCCGCCCGCCTCAGGACCGGGGACACGGTCGCGGGCCTCACCGACAGGAGATGATCCGCTTCCCCGTAGGAGATGATCCGGCCTTCCCCGGCGGAGAGGTCGCCGCTCAGCCCTCGGTGACACGCCAGGCGCCCACCTCCCGGTAGCCGGAGTCGTGGATCGCCTCGCCGTCACCGGGCGCGAGGGGATAGTGCCGCACATTGCCGCCCCAATACCGCAGGATGCGGCCGATCTCGTCGGTGGCGTGCTCGCGGAACGCTGCATCGGTCATGTCGACCTCGAGTACGAACTTCATGCCTTCAAGATTCTCATTGAAGTGCTGTGTGAAGGTTGACCCGCGACAAGCCGTGGACTCAGGCGCTCGGCAACGGCACAACCTTCAAATGCAGATCAGGTGGGACGGTACAGATGCGAGCAGTGGACGTGGCCCGGACCGCGGGCATCTCGGCGCAGCAGGTCCGCAACTACGTGGACTCCGGCGTGCTGCCCGAGGTGGAGCGGACCCCCGCCGGCTACCGCCTCTTCACCGAGGCCCATGTGCGCGCCCTCGCCGCCGCCCGCAGCCTCGCCGCCGGACACGGCTGGGCGGTGGCGCGCACCGTCATGCAGGCCGTGCACGCGGGCGACCTGCGCGCCGCGCCGGCCGCGCTCGACGCCGCGCACGCGGAGCTGGACCGCGAGCGCAGGTCGCTGACGGCGGTGCTGGCCGCACTCGCCGAGGTGCTGGCGAAGCCGGAGCCCGCCACACTGGCGCGAGCGCGCCGGATCGGCGACGTGGCCGCGGCTGTCGGCGTAAAGCCACCGGTGTTGCGACTGTGGGAGTCCCGCGGACTGCTGCGCCCGGCCCGCGAGCCCGGCACCGGCTACCGCGTCTACTCCCCGGCCGAGGCCCGCCTCGGCCACGTCGTCGCCCTGCTGCGCCGCGGCCATTACCCGCTGCCGGTGATCGACACGGTCCTCACCGAGCTGCGCGCCACCGGGAACCCGGAGCGGGTCCGCGCCGAACTCGCCCACCGCGAGGAGGAGTTGCACCACCGCAGCCTGCGCGCCCTGCGCGCGGCAGCCGACCTGCATGCGTACCTGGAACACCTGGGACCGGCCTCATGAGGGGCGACGGCCCCTGCTCCGGCGACCGGTACAGCCCTGGAGACCGGCGCAGCTAGCGACCGCCGCCGTCCAGCGGTGCCGCCCAGTCGGTCCCGAAGACGCGCGACACCCACTGATCGAGCCGGACAGCGAAGGCGGCCGCCGACTCGATGCCGGACGCCGGCAGTGTTCCGGCGTCGCCGAGGCCGTCGTAGAAGTCCACATCGGCCCAGCCGCCCCGGAACAGCACCACCGACAGCTCGGCGTCCGCCGGTCCGGCGACGACCACACCGACCGAGTCGGCATCACGCACGAGCGTCCTGTCGGTCTCCAACTGCTGCGGCCATGGGGCGACTTCGTCCCGCCACGTCACGCTCCCGACCGTGAGACCGGCAGCGCGCCACCGCGCGGCTCGCTCCGCGACGACCGCACCCGCCTGATCGAGATCGATGACTCGTTGCACCAGCAGATCATCGCGCACCCGGACACATCCCGGGGCGTGCGCGATCGTAGTGCCGAACACCCGGCTGGCCTCCGCCAGTTCGGCGGCGGGGATCGAGCGGTTGCGAGCCGAGCCGGGCGAGGGCGGCACCGCGATCGGCGGCGCCGCCCTCGCCGCCGAGGCGGCGTCAGGTGGGCTGCGGGGCGGGCGTCGCCGGAGCGGCCGCGGCCCCGCGGGTCTCGCGCAGCATCAGCAGACCGCTGGCCACCATCACTGTCGCGGTCAGGCAGTGCACGCCGAACGCCATGGCCACGGAGCCGTGGTGGGCCAGCACGGTGGCCATGTCGCCGTACGCGGCGAAGGACTCCACCAGCAGCACCCAGCCCAGCGCCCGGCGGTGGCCCGTCACCAGCAGGATGCCCAGGACCAGGGCCAGGACGACGTCGCGGATCCCCTTGATGACCAGGAAGCCGCCGCCGTCGCCGGACGGCCAGTCCGCCAGGCCGAAGGTCGGCGCCGTCGTCTCCGGGTTCAGGATGAATTCCGAGCCGAACCAGAGGATGAAGAGGACAAAGGCGGAGACCAGGACGGTGTTGAACTTCTTCAGCGACATTGTTCTTCTCCTTGCGGGTCTTCGTTTTCGGTGGCCGACCGCCGCCGGGGAAATGGGAATTGGCTCAGCGCTTCACGCCGGAGGTGAGGATCTCCATGAGATGTCCGTCGGGGTCGCGGAAGTACGTGCCCCTGCGTCCTTCGACGTGCCTGCTGCGATAGACCTGCCCGGCCTCTTGGCAGGCGGGATCGCCGTAGTGGGTGATTCCGCCGTGCTGGATGCGGACGAGAGCGGCGTCGAACTCCCGCTCACTGACCATGAATGCGTAGTGGTGCGGCTCGAAGTCGTCCACCTGGTCGTAGTCCAGGCTGACTTGGTTGCCCAGCGTGACCGGCGTGAAGTGCGCCACCGGCGGATCGACGCTCAGGCCGAGGATGCCGGCGAGGAACTGCGCCGAGGCTTGCGGGTCACGGGCGGGGACGATGGTGTGATTCAGTTCCACGGTCATGGTGACTCCTTGTCAGAGATGCCTCAGGCCCGCGGTTCAGACGAGGGCGGCGGCCAGGAAAGTGAAGGCGGCGACGATGACGGCGACGCGGAGGTAGTGCCAGCGGTCCCAGCGCCGCAGCTGCTCCGTCCAGTCGGCCGGCCGGCTGTCGGTGGTCCACGCCTTGACCCGGTTGTTGATCGGGACGAGCACCAGGACCGACAGGAGCACGCTGACGATCAGCAGTGCGCCGGCGGTGACGACGAGGCCGGTGCCGTCGTGGTGCCATTCGGCACCGGCCCAGATGCCGACGAGGACGAGCGAGGTGATGTACCAGAACGGCATCACGGCTCCGCCCACCCGGGCCCCGTGAGTGCGGGCACGCAGGCCGTTGTCGCCGGGGAGGGCGTTGAGGATCGGGTTGCTGAAGACGGGGACGGAGAACTCCACCCCCACCATCACGCCGACGATCACGATGGTCACGACCTGGAGTGCGTTGAGCATGACAGCCCCCTGAGATCTAGCGCCGCTAGGTGATGAGGCAACGCTAGCGCTGCTACCGCTCGATTGTCTAGCGGTGCTAGGGTCAAATCATGTCGGTACAGGAACGCAAGCAGCGTGAACGGGTCGGCCGCGAGCGGCTCATCGTGGCGACAGCCCGCGAACTCGCCGAGCAGCAGGGCTGGGACGCCGTCACCACCCGCCGTCTCGCCGAGCGCATCGAATACAGCCAGCCCGTCCTCTACAGCCACTTCCGCGGCAAACGGGAGATCATCGGCGCCGTCGCGCTGGAGGGCGCGGCCGAGATGGCCGTGGCGGTCAGGGCCGCGACCTCCGCCGCCGACGGCCCGCGCGAGCGGGTCACCGCCCTGGCCCGCGCCTACCTCGACTTCGCCGCGAGCAACCCGGGGGCCTACGACGCCATGTTCCAGCTCGACGGCGGCCTGGCCTTCGCCCGGGAGAACACCCCCGAGCCGCTCAAGGACGCCTTCGCCGCCCTGCTGGAAAGCCTCGGCGAGGTCGCCGGCGACGGCATCGACCCGGGACTGTTCACCGAGCTGTTCTGGGCGTGCCTGCACGGCCTGGCCACCCTGACCCGGGCCGGACGGCTGCCGCCCGAATACGCCGAGCAGAGAGTGAAGTTGCTGGTGGACCGGCTCGCCGTGGTCTGACCCGCCATCCCTGCGGGCGTCGGCGGGACCCTCGGGCCCCGCCGATGCCCGCCTGCCCGCCCGCCCGGCGTGCGCGCGTCAGTACGGCCGGTCCCCCGCGATCGCCACGCGCTCGGCGACCCGGCGGGCGTCCCCGTAGTCGGCGACGGCGTAGTGCTGCGTGGCCCGGTTGTCCCAGAACGCGAGGTCACCGGCCGCCCAGCGGAACCGCACCTGGAACTCGGGCACATGGGCCTGCTGGAACAGCAGCCGCAGCAGCCGGTCGCTCTCCGCCCGCTCCACCCCGAGGATCCGGGTGGTGAAGGAGGTGTTCACGAACAGCATGCGCCGACCGGTCTCGGGGTGCCGCCGCACGACGGGATGGCGCACGGGCGGAAAGCTCTCCTGCCACCGGGCCAGCCGGTCCGCCCCGTAGAACCGCCGGAAGCCCGGCAGGAAGTCATGCTCGGCGACGGCCCCGTCGATGCGCTCCTTCACCGCGTCGTCGAGGTTGTCGTACGCGGCCGCCATGTCGGCCCACATGGTGTCGCCCCCGAAGGGCGGAACCTCGCGCAGCTGCAACACCGCGCCCATCGCGGGCCGTTCGCGGAAGGTCACGTCGGTGTGCCACACGTTCTCGAAGCTGGGCACGGCCGCCGCGCTCTTGTCGAACCGCACCACCTCGTCGCTGTCTCCGTGCTCGAGCAGCGGATTGGTCTCCAACTGCCCCCAGTTGCGGGCGAATTCGCGCTGCCGCTCGCTGCTCAGGTGCTGGCCGCGGAAGAACAGGACCTTCCATTCGAGCAGGGCCCGGTTCAACTCCGCGCGCAGTTCGGGGGAGACGGGCCGGGCGAGGTCGATGCCGCGGATCTCGGCACCGATGGTGGCGGCCTGCGGCACGACGTCGAACAGCTCGTACGGCCGGTCCTGCCACCCCTCCGGGGTGCGCCGCAGCACACGCCGCCCCTCGTAGAGGCCGTCGGCGGGGATGAGGGCGGGACGCAGGGGGCCGGAGAGGGCGGAAGGGGCGGATGGCGTGCGGGAAGGGGTGACGGGCATGGGGCACCTCCGGAGTCCGGAACGGGGGAACTCCCGTACGTGTGCAGCGAGTTGGAGGCACCGGGGGTCGGCCGGTCAGGGACCTGCGAGCCCACGGGGCGTACACGGTTCAGGCGGCGTACACGACGTACGGGAGGGAAGAGCGGAAGAACAACGGCGAGGGATCGAAAAGTCCGCTACAAGCCGCTGCGCGCGCAACCACATCGGTCCGGCACGGTGGCCGTACCGAAGGCGTGGGCGCGGTGGATGAACATGCCCTCATCCTGTGCCGCGAAGGATCACCAGGTCAAGCCCTCCCCCGGCTCCCGACAACTGCCTCCCGACAACCGGCCCCCGACAACCGGCCCCCGCGCCGCCCCCCTCCTGGACGGCGCCGACGCTGTCCGCCACCGCCCGCCGCTAGAGCGCGGGCAGGTTCGGCACGAAGGGAGCCGTGCTCGGACCCCGCAGGGCCTTCTCGTGCTGCATGGACGTGAGGCGGCGCACGAAGAGGATGGCGAGCACCGCGGCCGCCAAGTCCAGTGCGTCGGTCACCATGACCGAACCGAGAGCGCGCTTGATCTCTTCGGCCGTTTCGGCGCGGGCGTACTGCCGACCGGCCGTCCGACCGGCGAGCCAGGCGATCACCCACACCCCCCACCACCAGTTCAGGATCGCGGCACCGCGCCGGTTCTCGGCCGAGCTGGCGTTCCAGATGTCGAGGGCGATCCGGCGCGGGAACCAGAGGTTGACCACCGGGCAGAACCAGCCCCAGATCGTCCAGCCCCGGCTCTTCGCGTGGTACTCGGGCGCGAACACCTCGCCGTTGACCCGCACGCGGTGGAACCAGACGAGGAACACCACAGCGGTCGCGATCAGCGCCACGGTCTGGGCGCCGCCGGCCAGCGAGTACCACGTGTCGGCGCGGTCGATCTCCTCGTCGGTCACGGAGCCGAAGCCGGAGGAGGCGAGCCGGTCCACCACGTCGATCGACCGGTAGCCCCGCCAGAGGGCGAAGACATCGGTGACGATGACGACGGCCAGCAGGATCGAGACCGCCTTCCCGAGTGCGACGGGCGGGCGGAGCAAGGCCCACGGGGCGGGTGGTGGCGGTGGTGGCAGTGGTGCGACGGGCAGGCTGGACATGTGGAAACCCCCCACGGGTTCTGGATCGTGATGGTGCTGCGCAGAGAGCCGCATCTCCCCGAGCGGCTCGCGCAAAATCGGAACTTTAGGCGGCTCTCGTCCGTCATGTCCAACGCAAATGGACGAGAAATAGCCAGGTCACCCGGTTATGGCAATAACCAGGTGCCTCCTGTCAGCGTTACGAGGGGACACGCTCCCCGTATGCGGGGGAACGCCGCCCCCCGTCATCAGCGAAGAGCGGAAAGGCCCAAGTGACCGTCTCCATCGTCCTGTTCACCGCCGACCTGCGTGTGCACGACCACCCGCCGCTGCGCGCCGCCCTCGACTCCGCCGACGCGGTCGTCCCGCTCTTCGTCGTGGACGACGCCATCGCCGCGGGCGGATTCGCCACCCCCAACAGGCGCGCGTTCCTCGCCGACTGTCTCGCCGACCTCGACGAGGGGCTGCGGCAGCGCGGCGGCCGGCTCGTGGTGCGCAGCGGAGAACTCGCCGCCGAGGTGTGCCGGGTGGCGGCCGAGGCCGACGCGGGGGCGGTCCACATGGCGGCCGGGGTGAGCGCCTACGCGCACGCCCGGGAGGAGCGGCTGCGCCGCGCGCTGGCCGGGGACGGACGCGAACTGCACGTCCATGACGCGGTGATCACCGCGATCGCACCGGGCGCCATCACCCCTGCCACCTCCGGCTCGGACCACTTCGCCGTGTTCACGCCGTACTTCAGGCGCTGGTCCACGCAGCCCTTGCGCGGGGCGCTGCCCGCGCCGCGCCGCATCGAGGTCCCCGCGGCGATCGGCTCGGAGCCGCTGCCCCGGCGCGCCGACGCGGGCGCGGTCAGCCCGGGCCTGGCCCGCGGAGGGGAGACCCGCGCACGCGCGGCCCTGGCGACCTGGCTGCGGCGAGGCATCGCCACCTACGAGGACCTGCACGACGACATGGCGGGCGACGCCACGTCGCGGCTCTCGCCCCACCTGCACTTCGGCACCTTGTCGGCGGTCGAGGCGATCCACCGGTCCCGGGGCGGAACGGGAGGCGGCGGCGGGGCGGGCCCGGACGCCTTCGTGCGGCAGTTGTGCTGGCGGGACTTCCACCACCAGGTGCTCGCGGCGCGCCCGGACGCCTCGGCCCGGGACTATCGCACCCGCAACGACCGCTGGCGCGGCGAGGAGGAGGCCGCCGACGAGATCGCGGCGTGGAAGGAGGGCCGCACGGGCTACCCGGTGGTCGACGCGGCGATGCGCCAACTCGCCCACGAGGGCTGGATGCACAACCGCGGCCGCCTGCTGACGTCCAGCTTCCTGGCCAAGACCCTGTACGTGGACTGGCGCGTCGGCGCACGCCACTTCCTGGAGCTCCTGGTGGACGGCGACGTCGCGAACAACCAGCTCAACTGGCAGTGGACGGCGGGCACCGGCACCGACTCGCGCCCCAACCGGATCCTCAACCCCGTGACGCAGGGCAAGCGTTACGACCCCGACGGCAGCTACGTCCACCGCTGGATCCCGGAACTCAAGAGCCTCGACGGCCCGCACGTCCACGCCCCGTGGAACCTGGAGGGCCTGGACCGGGCGCAGTTCGACTACCCGGCTCCGATCGTGGACTTGAGTGAGAGCCGGGCGCGGTTCCTGGAGGCGCGGGGCAAGGAGTGAGACCCCCTGGAGGACGCAGAACCTTCGGCGCCGGCGGCGGGGGCGATGGTGACGGCCGCGGTGGTGGGCGTCAGGTCACGGACGCCGTTCGGCGTGACGGTGAGAGTGATCGGCTCGCCGGTTGTGGCGCAGCGGGAGGTGACGGCGGCGGGCTCCTTGAAGACCACGGGGAACATCAGCACGTCCATGGCGCACCAGCCGTAGCGGCGCTGCCCTTGGAGCTGCATGCTGTGCGGGCGCTGGTCGTGTCCGTAACTGCAATTGATACGTCATGGCAGTGCCGACGACCGGCTCCTAGCATTTCGTACGCGCCCCGCAGAAATACGAAAGCGATACAGCCATGCCAAAAGGCGGCGCAGAGGGAGTTCGTCCGATGAAGCTGCTTCGTTCAGCCACCGCGCTCGGCGCTGCCGTCATCCTCGCGGCCACCGCCACGGCGTGCGGCGGAAACTCGGAGGCCGCCACCCGCACGGAGAAGGGGTCAGAAATGAGCAAGGAAAAGAGCAACGAAAAGAACGTCGCGCGAAACACAAAGACACTGCGCCGGCTCAACAACATGGACGAGACCCCGGCGAAGCTCTCGAACGCGACACTGATCCTGGTCGACTACCAGAACACCTACACCAACGGCGTGCTGGAACTGGACGGTTGGCGCCCGGCGGTGAACAACGCCGAGGCTCTCCTCAAGCGCGCCCGTAAGGCAGGTACGCCGGTCATCCACGTCGTCGACAAGGGATACGACCTCAACTCCAAGGCGGGCCAGATCATTCCGGCACTCAAGCCGGTGAAGGGCGAGCCCGTCGTCGAGAAGAGCGTCCCGAACGGCTTTCACGGCACGAATCTCGCCGAAGAGGTCAAGAAGGCGGGCAACAAGAACGTCATCGTCGCGGGCTTCATGACGAACATGTGCACCCTGTTCACCACGCAGGGCGCGTTCCTCAACGGCAACAACCCGACCGTGGTGGGCGATGCCTCCGCGACCCGCCCCCTCCCACTGAAGGGCAACCCGCACGGCATCCCCGCGAAGCAGCTCCACGAGTCGGCCCTCGCCACGGTCCAGGACCTTTACGGGGTCGTGGTCCCGTCGCAGAGGTCGCTCAAGTAGCGCCTAGTCGTGGAAGGCCGTGGTCGACTCGACCGGAGCGCGCTCGGTCCTCACCTGGTTCACCGGTGCGGCCTCGTCGGCATGACCGAAGGAGATGCCGACGAGCAACTTGCCCGCGGTGACGCCGAGTTCGGTGCGTACGGTGTCGGCGTAGAAGCTCAACAGCCCCTGCGGGCAGCTGTCCACGCCGTACGCGGTCATCGCCAGGAGCAGCGTCTGCAGGTAGCCGCCGACATCTGCGGCAAGGCGCGCCTCGCCCTCACCGTGGACGAAGAGGAACGCGGCGTGGGGAGCACCGTAGAAGCGCAGGCTCTCGGCGTCGTAGGCGGCGCGTGCCGTGTGGTCGTCGGGGCCGATGCCCAGCGCTCCGTACAGTTCGGCGCCGAACGCCGCCCGGCGTTCCTGGTGCACCTGCGCGTACATCCCCTCGGAATACGGGAAGTCCACCGAGGTGCGCCTCTCGGCGTGGGCCGTCTGCAGGGCATCGGCCAGGCGCCGGCGTGCCGCGCCGCTCACCACCTCCACCTGCCAGGGCTGTGCGTTGGAGTTGGAGGGCGCGGCGCCGGCCAGCGCGAAGATCCTGCGCAACGTGTCCTCGGGTACGGCTTCCGGACGGAACGCGCGGGTCGCGTGCCGACCGCGTATCAGCTTCTCCGCACAGCCGCTCAGCTCGGTGGGGACGAACCTGCTCATGGCGCTGCTCATGACACTCCTTGGTGACGGAAAGTCCATGTAAACGCGATCGTTTACATGCGGACGCCACCTTAACCCGCCACTCCACGTCAAGTAAACGCAGTCGTATACTTCCTTCATGAGTGCGGCGACAGGCAGTACGACCGATACGGCGCCCCAGCGGCGGGGGCGCGGCGGGCGCGAGCGCATCCTCGCTGCCGCCGCCCGGCTGTTCTCGGCCCAGGGCATCAACGCGACCGGCATGGAACAGGTCGCGGAGGAAGCGCCGGTGTCCAAGCGGACCCTCTACGCGCACTTCCGCACCAAGAACGACCTGGTCGTCGCCCACTTGCAGGGCCTCGTGCTGTCGGGAGCCACGCTGGAAGGCGTACTGACCCGCGAGGACATCCCGCCCCGCGACCGGATCCGCAAACTCTTCGACCAGCCGACAGCAGACACGGGGGCGGGCGTGGCAGCGGACGCGGCTCCGGTGCGGGGGTGCCCGTTCATCGACGCCGCCGCGGAGTTCCCCGACCCGCAGAGCGCGGTGCACGCCTACGCCCGGGAGCAGAAGCTGCGCATGGTGCAGCTGATCCTCGCCCTGGTGACGGAGCTGGGCTGCCGCGAACCCCACTCACTCGCCGAACAGCTGGCCACCCTCGCGGACGGGGCGGCCAGCCGCGCCATGGTCCTGGACGATCCGGACTACGGCCGGCATGCGCGGGCGGCGGCAGAGGTTCTCCTCGACCAGGCTCTGCCGGAAGCGAACTGACGACGGCCGGGCACCCCCTACTTCGCCCACCCACTGCGCCCATCTCACCCCACTTCGCCCGCCTCACCCGAGCCCAGGCAGCCCCCGCAGCTCACCCACCCTCAGGACACGGGCCAGGGCCAGGAACAGGACCGCCATGGTGGCGCCGCCCACGGCCAGGGAGAGGGCGGAGGACCACGTGCCCGAGCCCACGTTCACGGCACCGGCACACCCACGGGCGACGAGCCAGGCCAGCGCGCCCGCCGCGACGGCGGAGGCGGTGAGCTTGCCGTAGGTCCGGCACAGTCGCCTGCCGTCGAGCCGCCCTTCGAGGCGCCGCCGCAGCCGCAGCGCGGTGACGAGCAGCCCCACCCCGTACGAGACGGCATACGCACCTGCCATCCCGGTGACCGCCCACCGCGCGGGCAGCAGCAGATGGCAGCCCGTGGCCAGGGCGATGTTGACGACGGCGATCCACACGGCCATGAAGAACGGCGTACGGGTGTCCTCGAAGGCGTAGAAGCCGCGCAGCAGCAAGTACTGGGCGGAGAACGGGATGAGACCGAGGCCGAACGCCTGGAGCATGTGGCCCAGCGGCGCGGCGGTCGCGGCGTCGGCCGCGCCGTGGGCGAACAGCAGCTGCGCGATGCGCGGGCCGAAGGCGAGGAAGAAGAAGGCGGCGGGGACGATGACGACTCCGCTGATCCGCAGCGCGCGGGACAGATCACGGCGCACGTCGTCCAGGCGCCGCTCGGCGACGGCCCGGCTCATGCGCGGGAGCAGGGCGGTGACGAGGGAGACCGTGATGACGGCCTGGGGCAGCATCCAGATCGTCTGCGCGTTGGAGTACGCGGTGAAGCCCACGCCGTCCTTGGGCAGGGCCTGGTCGGCGGCGGAGGCGTAGCGGGTCACGACGGTGCCGGCCACGAGGTTGGCCAGCACGAAGAGCAACGTCCAGCGAGCCGCACCAAGGCTCTTGCGCAGCCCCGTGCCGCGCCAGTCGAAGCGGAGCCGGAAGCGAAAGCCCGCGGCGCGCACGAAGGGAATCAGGGCGAGGGCCTGAACGGCCAGGGCGAGGGTCGTACCGAGGCCGAGCAGCGTGACCTGGGCCTGGGTGATGTCCTGCACACGGTCCGGGACGGTCATGAGCCCGACGTACACCCCGAACACCCCGACGAGAACGACATTGTTGAGGACGGGGGTCCACATCATGGCCCCGAACCGGTTCCGGGCGTTGAGCACTTGCCCCAGCATGCTGAACAGCCCGTAGAAGAAGATCTGCGGCAGCAGGAACCGTGCGAAGGTCACCGTCAGCTGGAACGCCTCATGGTTCTCGGGCGTATCGCTCTGATAGAGGCTGATGATCTCCGGCGCCACCCACACGGCGAGCGCGGTGCCGATCCCGAGAACGCACAGCACGAGGGTGACGAGTCGCTGCTCGAAGGCGGCGCCACCGTCCGGCTGTTCGGCCCGGGCCCGCACCAACTGCGGGACGAGCACGGAGTTGAGGGCCCCGCCGATGACGAGGAAGTACAGGCTGGCGGGCACGGTGTTGGCCTGGTTGTAGGTGGTGGCAAGCAGCCCGGTACCGAGCGCGGCGCCCTGCAACACCTGCCGAATGAGCCCGGTGGCCCGGGACACGACGGTCCCCACGGCCATCACGAGCGACGAACGAGCCAGCCCGCTCTTGCCGCCGCCCTTGCCGCCACCCTTGCCCCGGTCCGTCTTCGGGGCGGCATGCCGCCCCTTCTGCCGCTTCCGCCACCCCTGCTGCTCACGTGGCCGCGTTGTCGCCGCTGTCGCCGCTGTCGGCGTCGTCCCCTCCGTCATCGCCCCAACGTACGGCTGGAGAAGGCCCTCCCCACGGAAAGGCGAGAGAGATCCTCACCACCCGGTCAGTACGGAACCGAATGCTGCTTTACGGTGCGACGCATGACCTCTCACGACGGCTCCGGTACGGGAAAGGCCGCTGTGTCCGCATCCACCGCCCTGCGGCTCACCTGGACGTTGACCGGACGGGGTTGGGCGGAGTGCGTGGTCGAGGCAGAGGCCGTGAGGGTCGAGCTGACCGCCTCGTACATGAGCAGCGCGCCTGAGGATCTCCTGACGGCTGTGGCCCGGCTGATCACCGACGAGCCGGAAACGAGGCTGCACTTCGTGCAGTTCGAGGCAGAGCCGACCGCCTATCGATGGCTCCTCTCCCGCAAAGGGGACACCGTATGGCTCCGCCTCCTCGAAATGCGGCGCGGCAATGACCACGACGCAGCAGGATCCGAGCTGTGGTCAGGAGCGGTGAGCCTCGATCGTCTTGCTCGTGCGGCGGTTCGCTGCTTCGACGGCATCGCAAGGACCCACGGCGAGGACGAATACCGCGACAGGTGGGGGCGGGACTTCCCACGCAACGAGCTCGAAGCAGTCAGGCACAGGTGGCGGGTGTGGCAGGCTCGCCGTTGCGCCGACGAGTCATGACGGGATCAGGGGACAGGGACAGGGGGCCCGAGATGAGCTACGACTTGCAGGCGGTGATCGCGGGAGAGGATCTGCTGCGGTCCGCGGCCGCTGCGGTTCCCGGCGCCCAAGTGGCAGCTCTCCCACAGGGCTTGGCCCTCATGCCGATGACCGATGAGGTCCTCGACTCGGTCACGGACGGCGTCGGCGTCGACGCCGAGGGCGCTCTGGGCTTCTGGCGGCTCCCGGAAGGCTTCGAGAAGGTGCTCGCTGACTGGTCCCTCGCGGGGCCTGTGGCCTACGTAGAGGCCGAGTACTTCGGCGGCGCGGGCGAGCAACAGGCCGCTGTCTGGGCTGATGGGGCCTTGGAGTTGGGGCCAGTCGATGAGTCGACGGGAGACGCAGGCAACGCGGGCCGCCCGGCGGTGAGCCCGATCTCTCAGGCGCTTCGGCGGCTGGGCGTGCGGACGGGACCCGGTGAGGACGAATTCACCGCTGTGGGGCTGGACCGGCACCGGGACAACGACGGCTGGATCTCGCCCGGCACGTCCTGAGCCTCTCGGGATGCACTCTCACCACTCGCGCCACCGTCCCACGCCGCAACCGCCCGTCACCGCGCCTCTGCGCGCCTCTGCCCGCCACGTCCACCATGCCCGGCGCCCAGGCCGTCGTCACGGTCAAGCCCGACACGTTGACCATGACGTACCACGGTGACGGGGTGACGGGGTGACGGGGTGACGGGGTGACGGGGTGACGGCATGCTAGAGGCGGGAGTTCATCCGTAGTCCTAGTCCTAGTCCTGTGTGAAGGGGGCGTTCGTGAGCGCCGGGTACGTACGAGAGCGGCCCCAGCGTGTCGCTGTCATCGGAGTGGGCATCCTCGGGGCCAGCGTCGGCTGGCATCTGTCGCGGCACGGGGCCGAGGTGGTCCTCATCGACGCGGGCCGGCCCGGCGAAGGCGTCACCAACTGGTCCTTCTCGTGGGTCAACGCCAGCAACAAGACCGAGCGCAGGTCCTACTTCGACCTGAACGTCGCGGGCCTGGCGGCGTACCGCGAGCTCGCGGAGGACATCGGGCCGGACTCGTGGTGGTATCCCAACGGCCACCTGCGCTGGGCGAACGACGATCCCGCGGCGGAGGCGAAGTTCCTGGAAACAGCGGAGCTGCTGGCCAGTTGGGACTACCGGGTCGAGGTCCGCACGGGCGCTGAGGTCCGCCGCAGCCTCGAACCGGCTCTCGCGGTCCCCGACGACGCCCAGGTCCTCTTCTATCCCGACGAAGCCTGGGTGCACGGACGTCATCTCGTCGGCCGCCTGGTAGACCGGGCTCTCGGGTCCGGCGCCGTGCACCGCTTCGGCACCACGGTCCGCGACATCGTCCGAGGCGCCGGCGTCGGCGCCGACGGGAGCGTCCGGACGACCGTGGCTCTGTCGGACGGGAGCCGTCTCGACGTCGACGCCGTCGTGAACGCCGCGGGCCCGGGCGCCTCCCAGGTCGCCGGGCTCGTCGGACGGCACTTGCCGATGCGCCGCGAGCCCGGCGCCGTCACCCGCCTCGACTGTGACCAGGTCCCGATCCGCCGGGCCATGCACGCTCCCCATATCGAGATCCGCCCTGACGGAGACGCTTCGGTGGTCCTCCACAGCCGCGAGATCGACGCACGCATAGACGCACGCATCGCCGCGCACGTCGACCCGCACGTCGACCCGCACATCGACGCCAACGAAGACGCACAGGAACTCGCGCAGCTGCTGCACGAATCAGCGTGCCAGGTCGTGCCGGAGCTCGCCGACTCCCGTATCTCCCGGACACGGATATCCAACCGGCCCATCCCCGCCGACGGATTCCCCTCAGTGGGCGCGGTGCCGTCCGTGCCCGGCTACTTCGAAGCCGTCTCCCACAGCGGCATCACACTCGGCCCGGTGATCGGGCGACTGCTCGCCGCGGAGATCCTCAGCGGGAAGAGGGACGAGATGCTCGCGGACTTCCGCCCGGAGCGATTCCCCCAGTGACAGCTCGCCTCCACCTCTCCGAAACGGAACGGCGCCTCTCTGCCCGTGAGGCAACCTCTAAGCCTTGATCGGCGCGGCCGAGCCGACGGCCGACCTGGCGGCCTGCTCGATCTTCGCGCGGTAGGCCGCACGGGCTTCCTCGTCGATGTCCATCTCGTATTCGGGGCGCACCCCGGTCCGGCCGTCGAGGCCCTCGCGCAGGATATCGGCGTGCCCGGCATGCCGGTTGGTCTCACCGAGGACATGGACCATGACGGCGAACAGGTTCGTGTTGGGATCGGGCTCCGGCCACCACGGCACGTGGCCGGGGGCGTCGAGGGGAAGCTCGTCGATCGTCGCGTCCGAGCGTTCCCACGTGCGCCGGTAGAACGCGATGATCTGATCGCGGGTCTCGTCCTCGGCCGCCCAGTGATCGTTGCCGTCGTAGTCCTGCCACCGGGACAGCGGTTCCGGGGAAGGGCGGTCGAAGACCTCGCCGAAGTACCTGGCCTCGACGGTGGCCACGTGTTTGACCAGGCCGAGGAGGTTGGTCCCGGTCGCTGTCAGAGGCCGGCGGACGTCGTGTTCGGACAAGCCGTCGAGTTTCCAGAGCAGCGCCTCGCGGTCCCGCCGCAGTCTCCCGTGCAGGTTGTCCTTCGCGAATTCATCGATCATGCGGCACGAGCCTGCCATGGGCTGCTCGTGGCCTCAAGATCCCGTACGTGGTCCGAAACGACCGGCGGAGCCGGGGTCCTGACCATGGCCGCCGCCCTGACCTGCCACACGAAGCCCGCGAAACGTGCCACGTGAGACGCCCTCCCAGTCCTCTGGTCCATCGCCACGGGCATCACCTGGTGGACGAGCCACTGAGGCGGGGCGTCGCTGTCGACTACCAACATCAGCGAAGGGACCGTGATGTACGAGCAACGCCTTCGGACAGCGCCTTCGGACAGCGGGGAGGGCGCGTCAACTCACCCGCAGGGCGCGCCGATTCCCGTCCCCCGACCCACGCGAGCTACAGTGCTGTGCCCCCACGGCACCATCAGCGCGACAGCGCCACCAGTACGACCCGCTCCACCCGCTCCACCACTCCCCCCACGACTGCATCCCCAACTCCCGTACGCCCGTACGTGGTTCCATCGGAAAGGGAACGCCAGCCGTGTCTCAGAGCTCACGCCGTCTCAGACCCGCAGCCGTCGCCTCCGCGACCGCCGTCGTGGTCCTCGCCCTCGGGTTCACCGGCATAGGCACCGCCTACGCATCCGCACCCGGCGCCGCACCCGCCGCACCCGCCGCACCACCCCTCAGCTCCGCCGAACGCACCGGCGACGACCCCGACCAGCCCGACAACCCCCTCTACGACGCCCCCGAAGGCTTCCACGTCGACTCCGGGCGTGAATCCGTCTCCCTCTCCTGGGGCACGCTCTCCGCCGCCACCTCCTACGAGGTGTACCGCGCCGAGGCCGAGGGCACAGGGGACGACGAGGTCGGCCCGTACACGCGGCTCGCCACCGTGGGAACGGGCGCGTACGTCGACGGCCACGCCGACCCCGACGTCGTGTACGCCTACAAGGTCCGCGCCCTCGACGACGCCGGGCACGTCTCGCCCTACACCGAGCCCCTCCGCGGCACCCGCGACACCGTCGCGCCCTTCGCACCGCGCGACCTCACCCGCGTCCGCGAGGACGAGCGCGGCGTGACCCTGACATGGCGCACCGGCGACTCGGACTCGGTGAAGTACGTGGTGTACCGCGCCGAGTCCCCCAACGCCCGCCGCACCAAGGTCGGTTCGACGACGTCGCTGACCTTCCGCGACACCAAGGGCGAGGCGGGCCTCACGTACACGTACGAGGTGCGGGGCGTCGACGCCGTCGGGAACGAGTCCGCGGCGTCGAACCCCGTGACCGCCACCAAGACCGTCGGCACCGGCACCGCGCCCAAGGCCCCTGCCCTCGCGGACGCCCAGCTCGTCGGCAAGCGGCTCAGCCTCTCCTGGTCGCAGAGCCCGTACGTACCGGTCGCGTCCTACACGATCTACCGCTCCAAGACGTCCCCGGTCGACATCACCGACCCCGCCAACCGCGTGGCCACCACGACGCGTCCGGAGTACCACACCACGGTGAGCGAGGCCGCGGACGAACGGGACTACTACTACGCCGTCGTCGCGACGACCCAGTACGACGTCGCCTCGCCCGCCTCCGCATCGGTGAGGCCGACGTACTCGGAGCCGCAGCCGCCGGGCGCCACGCAGATCTACGACATCGCACCGGGCGTGGGCAGTGTCCGCCTCAGCTGGTACGGCGTCCCGTCGGGCAGCGGCGACTCACCCGTGACCGGCTACCGCGTCTACCGCTCCACGAAGCCCGAAGTCACCAAGGAGCACGCCGAGTTCACCTACACCACGTCCAGCACGGAGTACCTGGACCGCGGCCTCACGGGCGGCACGACGTACTACTACGCCGTCGCCACCCTCAACGAGGACGGCCTCGAATCGGCCCTCTCCCCCGAGGTGCCGGCCATACCGTCCGCCTGACGGACACCAGAGCCAGGAAGCCGAGGGCCCGGGAGGCTGAGGGGGCCCGGAAGACTGAGGGGGCCCGGGAGACTGAGGGCCGGGAGCCGTTGCCCCTCCCGGCCCTCAACCCGACAACCAACCCCCCGCTGTCACTTCCGACTTACCCACGCACCTGAATCAGCGCATGCGTCCCACTGGTGCGCCACCGCTGCTCGTACGCGGCGACGAGCGCGGCCTCCGTCGCCGCGTCGAGCCCGACGATCACGTCGGACTTCAGGGTGCGCAACGCGGCGACGGGGCTCGGGAAGTACGCCGTCCGCTCCCCGAACGAGCTGGTGGCTGGCCAGAGTCGGTCTCCCACCAGGCGCCGGTAGTTCAGGTCGCCCTTCAGGACGGTCACCGTGGCCTCGGCGAACTCGCGTCGCAGGTCGTCGGGCATCTCCGCGTAAGGAAGGGGCGCACAGGAGAAGGAGTGGGCACGCACGGCGAGTTGGCCGTTCCCCATGGCCGCCCACAGCCGCGCCCCGACCTCACCGGCGACACCTCCGGCCTGCTTCAGGTGGCGCAGGCCGTCGACGACGTCGGCGGTCGTGGCGTCGGAGACGTAGTACGGATACGGCTTGACGTGCAGGACGACGCGTTCGGCGCGCCGCTGACGCAACAGATGGTCGATGAGCAGGAGATCGGGGACGAGTTCACGACCGGCGTTGTCCGCGACCAGGTACACGGTCCCGGCTCCCCCGACCGGCAGCAGTGCCCACAACTCCTCCGAGTCGTCAGCGACAAGTGGACTGCTGTCCGCACTATCCGCATCGCCCCTGCCCCCATCCCCATCCCCATCCCCGTCCCCGTCCCCGTCCCCGCGCGCGTCCCCGTCCCCGCTCGTGTCCGCCGCACCACCACCACCGCCGCCGCCGCCGGAGGAGGACGCGACCATACGGAAGCCTAGGTCGGCCCGATTGCCCCACAGCGATCCGTGCAGCAGGGCACGGTCCTGTTCCTCGACGGGCAGCAGTGCGAGCGACTCCAAGGCCGCCAGCTCCGCCCCGGCCTCCTCGCTCTCCAACTCCACCAGCTTGAAGGGCCGGAAGGGATCGACGCCCCGCCAGGCCCCAGCCCCAGCCCTTGCCCCTGCCCCTGCCCCTGCCCCTGCCCCAGCCCCTGCCCCAGCGGGCTCGAAGTAGCCGACGGCGTCGAGCAGCTTCCGGTAGAAGAAGCTCTCCGCCCACAGGAACGGCACGTCGAACCACGACTGCCCGATCCACGACGTCCCGCCGGGCCCCCGCTGCCACCCCTCCCACAGCCACCGGTCATGGGCATCGAGCCCCAGGGGTTCGATCACTCCTGTCGTACTGGACGCGAGCAGCGCGTCGAGCGCCCGGTGCTGCTCCGGTCCGTACGGGAAGGCGTCTCGCACCCTCTTGATGAGGGCCGGGTGCCTCTCGGCCAGCACGCTCCGGGGGAAGGATCCGGGTTCGTTGCTGAGGATGACGGGCGCGTCGTCGACGGCGTCTGGCATGACGGGGTGATCCTCCGAGGGGAGCGGTTGCTGTCCGGGCCCGAGCCTGGGCCCGGGCCCGGGCCCAGGCTCAGCCTCCAGTGTCCCCTCAGACTCGGCCACCGGCCCCGAGGAACATCCGCCACCGGCCCGTGTGCATCGGGTCGTTGAGGGCTCGGGCCAGGTCGTCGGCGGTGCGGGCCGCCTCGTACAGGACGTGGGAGAGTTCGCCGCGTTCACCGTGGTCACCGTGCTCGTCCGCCTTGAACAGCAGGCTCGCGTTCTCGTCGACGGGCATGAGGCAGAGGTGGTCGCGGCCCATGTCGATGGTGGTGACGTTGACCCAGCCGCCGCCGTACACCTCGGCGGCGCTGCGGGTCAGGGCGCCGAGGCTGCCGGCGAGTGCGGCGAGGCGTTCGGCGTCGTCGGGGTGCAGGTGGTCCGACGCGCACAGGACGAGCCCCTCCGCCGAGAGGAGGACGGCGAACGTGGCGCCCGGGGTGCGCGCGCAGAAGTCGCGGACGATCTCGTCGGGGGTGGCGACGTCGGACGTGCGGGCGTCGTGGGTGGGAACGGGGTGCCGGACTGGGGGCATGGGAGGAACCTCCGGGCGGGATGGGGTGCGGGCGCGGGCGCAGTGCGTCACGTACGGCAGTGGCGCGACAGCGCGTACTCGACGAGCGTGATCAGGGTGGACTTCGCGCCGCCCCGCGTACGGGCGTCCATGGGGACCACCGGCACGTCCTCGCTGATCTGCATCGCCTGCCGCACCTCGTGGGGGTCGTAGGGCTGATGCCCGTCGAAGGCGTTGAGGCCGACGACGAACGGGAGTCGGCGGTGCTCGAAGTAGTCGACCGCCGGGAAGGAGTCGGCGAGGCGGCGGGTGTCGACGAGGATCACCGCGCCGATGGCTCCGCGGACGATGTCGTCCCACATGAACCAGAAGCGGTCCTGGCCCGGCGTACCGAAGAGGTAGAG
Source organism: Streptomyces sp. NPDC059009 (assembly GCF_042740175.1). Taxonomy (NCBI): domain Bacteria; kingdom Bacillati; phylum Actinomycetota; class Actinomycetes; order Kitasatosporales; family Streptomycetaceae; genus Streptomyces; species Streptomyces sp. NPDC059009. The sequence goes on from NZ_JBHYJB010000001.1 coordinate 208,920, forward strand.
GACGAGTTCGTCGTCCAGGCTCAGGCGGCCGAAGTCCATGGCCACGGTGGTGGTGTGCTTGTCCGGGGTGCGCGCCAGATCGTCGACGCCCTCGGACGCGGACGTCATCACGGCCTCCGTGCGCAGCGGCGTGATCTCGGAGATGGAGCCGATGAGCGTGGTCTTGCCCACGCCGAAGCCACCTGCCACCACGATCTTCGCCGAGGTGGTCGGCGCGGTGGTGGGGGGATCAGAGACGGCGAAGGCCACCGAGGACCCTTTCCATGAGGGCCGCGGTCGGCTGTCCGTCCGCGGGTTGGTTGATCGTGACGAAGCCCTGGACCGCCAGGTCCGAGACGAGGACGCGCGCCACGCCGAGCGGCACGTCCAGGACGGCCGACACCTCGGCCACCGAGGTCGGTACCGTGCAGCGCCCGAGAATGCCCCGGTGCTCGGGGCCCAGACCGGCGACGGCGCCCGGTGCGGCGTGGACGCGCACGGTCGTGACCAACGCCTCGATCGCGAGCGGGAGTTGGCCTTCGGTGCGGCCCCCGGTCAGGGCGTAGGGGCGGGGGCCGAGGGGGATGGCCTCGGCCCCGGTCGCGGGGCTCATGCGTCGGCGCTCCGGCGCAGCGTGTCGCGGAGCGCGGGCGTGAGGACCTGCCCGACCCTCCGTACGAGACGGGTCATCTCATAGCCGAGTACGGCGCGGTCGACGGCGGCGTCCGCGGACACCGCCAGCATCGAACCGTCGCCCACGGCCATCACGATCAGCACGCAGTGCTGCATCTCGACGACGGTTCGCTGCGCGGGAGGCGCGGCGAGCAACTGGGAGCCCGCGGCGGCGAGGGCGGCCACGCCGCTCGCGATCGGCGCGGCGAGCTCCGGTGCGACGGCCTCCGGCAGCGCGGCGCGCGAGAGCAGCACGCCGTCGGCGGAGACCACGGCCACGTCGAGGATGCCGGGCGTCTGGTCCAGGAACCGGTCGAGCAGCCAACGGAATTCACCGACGGCACGACCGCCCGAAGGGACCGTGGCCCGGGGCAGCGGGTCATACATGGGCGGCCTCCTCCTGGTCCGTGCCGTTGGACTGCGGACCTGCGTGAGCGCTGCCCGCGTGAGCGCTGCCCGCATGGGCGATGCCCGCGTGCAGTCCGCTCATGCGGTCGCGCAGCTCCTCGGGGCTGGGCCGCCCGGACGGGGCGCCCCCGCACTCCTGCGCCGGGGCCGCCCCCTCGGGCCACTTGGCCACGCGTCCGCTGCGCGCCTGGGGCGTACGGACGGGGAGTCCCGCCGTGGTGGTGGCGAGGGGGGCGTCGGTGTCCTGCGGTACGGCGGGCTGGTCGCCGTCGGCGATTTCATACGCGGCCTCATAGGCGGCTTCGTACGCGGCGTGGGCGGGAGCGCCAGCCTGAGCAGGGGCCACCGCATGAGCGGGAGCGGGAGATGGGGCAGGAGCGGAGGCGGGAGCGGGGACGGGAGAAGCGGCCGGCACCGAGGCAGTCCGCACCGCCCGAGGCGACAGAACGCGAGGCGCACGAGCCGCACGAGCCACACGAGACACATCCGGCGCACTCGGCCCACCCTGCGCACTCAGCGCACCCTGCGCCCCCGGCTCCACCGCCTGCCCCACCGCCTGTCCCATCGCCTGCCCCACAGCCTGCCCCACAGCCATGGTGGGCCGCTCCGGCGCGGCCAGCAGCTCCTTCGGCACGATCACGGCGGAGACGAGCCCGGAGGGCACGTTGGCGTGGAGCCGGACCTCGACGTTGTGCTTGCGCGCGAGGGTCCCGACCACGTACAGCCCCATGGTGTCGGAGACGTCGACCTTCGTGTCGGCGGTGGCCCGCAGGATCCCGTCGGCGGTGGCGAGTTGGTCCTCGCTCATGCCGATGCCCATGTCCCGGATCTCCAGGAGCAGACGGCCGTCGGGTACGCGCTGGCCGCTGACGGTGACCTGGGTGTCGGGGCTGGAGAAGGAGACGGCGTTGTCGAGGAGTTCGGCGGTGAGGTGGACGAGGTCGTTGGCGGCGTACCCGGCGATGGCGACGTCGGGGAGGGCCCGGTAGACCACGCGCTCGTACTGCTCGATCTCGGATGCGGCCGTGCGCGTGAGGGCGAGCGCGTCCAGGGGCGCGGACCGGTGGTTGCCGATCTCCGCGCCGGCGAGGACGAGGAGGTTCTCGCTGTTGCGGCGGATACGGGTGGAGAGGTGGTCCAGCTGGAAGAGGCGGGCCAGGCGCTGGGCGTCGGGCTCCTGCGACTCCAGGTCGGTGAGCAGGGCGAGCTGGCGCTGTACGAGGTTCTGGTTGCGCCGCGACAGGTTGCGGAAGATCGCGTTGACGTCCTCGCGCAGCTCGGCCTGGGCCCGTCCGAGCCGGACGGCTTCCAGGTAGACGCGGTCGAACGCACGCGCCACATCGCCGAGTTCCTCCCTGGAACGGATGCCGAGCGCCTTGCCTTCCAGCTCGGCGGGGAGCCGGGTGCCCTGGGTGAGGTGCCGGGTCACCTCGGGCAGGTGCTCGTCGGCGACGGTGGTGGCGGAGGCGCGCAGGGAGCGCAGGCCGCGGACGAGCCGGCGGGAGGTGAGATAGGCGAGGGCGGCCGCGACGACGAGGATGACCGCGGCGACGGCGGCGTCGGTCCACATCTGGTCGCGCGCCTTGTCGCGCTGCGCGTCCGCGGCGGCCACGACTCGCCGCTCGACGTCGTGCTGCACCTCGGTGAGCTGCTCGCTGACCTTGGTCATCGCCGGATACCAGCCCTTGGGCAGGGACTTGGCGAGGCCGGCGCCCTCGGTGCGCTGCACGGCGGCGACGGCCTTGTCGACGACCTTCGAGTCCCCGGACCCGGCAATCTCCTTGTACCGCGCGGCTTCACGGTCATCGGCGAAGAGCATGAATTCATTGCCGGTGATGTCCCGGACGAGCTGGGAGGCCACGATGTCACCGAGCTGCCCGGAGCCGAGCTTGCCGTCCTTCTCGGCGCTGGCGAGCATCGAACGCTGGCTGGTGAGCATCATGCTGTTCAGACCGATGGAGTAGAGCGTCCACCCGGCGGACTGAGCGTTCTCTCCGATGCCACCCACCTGGTTGTGCACACCACTGATGGAGACGAGAAGCGCCCCGTACCCCTTCTCGACCTCGGGAACGGGCGCACCCTTGTCGGCGGCGGCGCGCAGGGCGGTCAGCTGCGCGAGCGAGTCCTTGATGGCGCTGCGATGCCGGTCCATGCCCGCTCCCGTGGGCAGCGCGTCCAGCTCCCGCTGGAAGTCACCGGCCTCACGGTCGGTGGTGCGCCGCGCCCCGCCAAGAGCCCCCTTGCCCTCGGCCTTCTGCTTACGCGGATCGGTCGTGAGATCCCGCTCCGCGGCAAGGGACCGGGTGAGATCAGAGGCGGAACGGCTGGCGTCCGCGATGCTGCGGATGTCGCCCGAGCGGTCGGCGGTCTGCCACGCGTCGTGGATGCGCAGCCCCGCGAAGGTGAGCGCGGCGAGCAGCGGAACCAGCACGACGACGAGCATCCGCTCGGGCACCCGGAGATCGGCGAGGGACCAGGCGCGCCGACGCGCCTTCCCGCGTCCTCGGGCCGTCTTCCGGTCGTCTGTGGCGGGAGGGGTGTGCTTCACGTGTACTCGTCAGCTCGTCTTCGTCGAAGGGAACGGGGTGGCCCGGGGGCGGGCGGAGCGGTGGCTGCCTCTCCCCTCTCCCGGGTCGAAGGTCGATCCCAACATGTCGACAAAGATCTTTTCGGCTACGTTGGTCCCGGCTCGATGGACTTCGGTCCTTTATGTGGAACCGCGCACTCCCCGCAACCAGGAAGCGTCTCAGCGATACCGTTGCCCACCGAGGGCGGTCGGTGATCTGCTGAGCGGATGCGCCTCTAGCACTGCGTGGCCCGGAATCACATCGACGTATTCCACGATCCATGACAGAGACTTGCGCCATCCTCGATATCGGCGGCGTACTCGAACTCACACCGGAAACCGGCTGGGCCTCGACAGCCCTCAAGTGGACGCCTTCATGGCCGACTTGTGGACGGAGTACCTGGGGACGCCGAACAAGGAACTCATCGAGTACGTTCGCGGCCTGCGGGGAAGCTGCAGGCTGGGCATCCTCAGCAACAGCTTCGTCGGCGCACGCGAACGCGAAACGACGCTCTACCACTTCGACGAACTCGTCGAGCAGATCGTCTACTCGCACGAGATCGGCATCGAAAAGCCCGACCTGCGCGCCTACGAGGCCACATGCGCACGCCTGGACGTACGACCGGAGAGCTGCCTCTTCATCGACGACGCCACACCGAACATAGACGCCGCCCAAGCCGCAGGCATGCAGGCCCATCTGTTCGAGGACAACGCAGGGACCATGACGCGCATAGCGGCTCACCTGGAAGAGGACCCCTTGGCATCAGAGCACTGACTCCAGAGAAGAGGCTTCCACATCACGCGTTCGGAGACCGCCCCGCGCTGATTCCCCCGGGACCCTCGGCACGGGCGACGGCGAGGGACAGGGAGAGGGACGAAACCCGGCACTGTCAGTGCCACTTGGCACCATACGCACATGAGCAAAGTCATCAACTTCAGCACCGCCGACCAGGCAGACGTCCTCCGCTTCCAGCAGATCTCCTTCTCCATCCCGAGCCCCCTCGACGGCTACCCGGAAATAGGCCGCTGGCCCCTGTCCAAGGCCAAGCCCGCGGCCGACGCCTACCGCGCGGTGCTGGACCAGATCGACCCCGACTTCAGGTACGACCTCACCCAACTCATCGAGCGCCTGGAATTCGAGCACGACGAGTGGCAGGACAGTCAGCACCTGGACTGGTACTCCCAGGACACGATCTCCTTCTCGATCGTCGGCTGACCGGCCACCTGCCCACCGGCCACTGCCGCTGCCGCTGCCGCTGCCACTGCCACTGCCACTGCCACTGCCACTGCCACTGCCACTGCCACTGCCACTGCCACTGCCACTGCCACTGCCAGGGACTACGGGCTACCCTCTGACCAGGCCAGAGGCAGCAACACAGATCGGCAAGGAGCCACAGGACAGTTCCGCCTGAGAAACGGGGACGGGGAAATGACCATCATCGTGTCCATGGTGATCGTGCTCGCAGTTGCGATCGGGGGATGCCTGGTTGTACTGCGGCGCAGGAGCGGCTCGGGGGAACGCGGGGCACTGGAGCGCGGGGCAGCGGACCAGTCACTCGCCCAGGGTCTGGGCGAGTCCAACGCCGCGAGGCAGAACGCGGGCCCCTTCGGACCGTGAGCCGTGAGCCCACGGGAGAGCGGGGCGAAAGGCTAAAGGGCTGCGGCGTATGGCAAAGCAGCCGCTGAGTCAGTCTGTCCGCGCCCGTACGACAAGGTCGTGCAGAGCGTCGTACACGGGCGCGTCCGGGCTCTCCGGCAGGGACGAGGCATCCTGGGCGGCATCGAGCACGGCGTGCAGGGCCGCGACATCGGCCTCCAGCCGCGCTGCGGCGACCACGTCCGGTACGGGCCCGTGCTCGGCCTCCGTCTTGGCGGCAACCAACTCGCTCGTGTACGCAGGGGCTTCGCCGACCAGACCGGTCAGCGAGGGAAGGTGGGCGACGAGTTCGCCGCTGCGCATCAGATGGATGCCGGTGAGCAGCACGCGCAGGGTGTAGAGCAGCGGCTTCAACTCGCCCTGCTTGCCGAAGAGTCGCCACTGGGTCACGGCGAAGCCCCGGTAGTGGTGGGCGTGGTGGCGTGTGAGCACGGCGGGTGCGAGCGCAGCGAGCTCGGCGTGGAGGGCGGTGGTGTGCACGACCAGCGGCGACAGGAGCTGTTCGAGAACATAGCCGTTGCGGCGCAGCATCAGCCGGACGAACTTACGCAGGTCGTGCGTGACGAGATCCATCTCGACGCCGTCGCGGTCGCCCATCTGCGTCCGGGTCTCCTCCGGTTCCCGCAGGCCGATCAGGTCGGCGACGGGCAACAGATGGGCGCCTCGGAGGTCGACGTCGGAGTCCCGTGACGGGAAGCCGTAGAGGTGGGCGCCGGAGACGGTGGCGAAGACCAGGGGATGGCCCTGCTCCGCGAGGACGGGGGACAGATCGGTCGTGGGCAGACCGGCCTCCCGCAGCCTTTCGGCTGCGGGCTGCAGGACGTGGTCAGTCATGGTCGCCAGTGTTCCACCCTGAACTCACGTGTCGTGCCGGACCCCTTGGGCCTACCGGTCCACCCTCAGACGCACATCCAGACACGCATCCGGACGCACTTCGGCCCCATCCCGCAGAAACGAGATGGGGCCGAGATCGGAGCGCTGGGCAGGCCTTGCACCTGCATTTCCCCGCAGGAAGCGGGGCGTCTTTCCTTGGACGACCAACGCACAGTCAGGCACCGGGAGTTCCGGCGACCCGCTCAAGATCAACTGTACCGCACGAAACACCGTACGGAACACGGCCCGCTAAGCCGCCTCGTACTCATGCGCATGACCGCCCCGCCAGTCGATGAGCGGCGAGTCCCCCAGCACCAACTCCTCGGCGTTCTCCAGCCCGGCCCGGCGCAGGAACTCGATCAAGTCACGGTCGGTGCGCGCGAGACCGAGGATCGCGTCGTCCACGGTGACCCGGCGCCCGCCACTCGAAGACGGGCGATGCACAACTATCACTGGCGCCATACATCCACCCTCCCGCCGCACTGGTCAGTTCGCGAGCCGATACGCCCGCCGGCGGCGCTCGTCCCGCACGACAACACCTTGCTCCTCGAGCCGCTTCAACTGGTAGTGCACGGACGACCGGCTGGACAGTCCGACGTAGACCGCGATCTCTCCGAGCGTCGGGGGCTCGCCATTGTCCGCCACCCACTTCCTGATGCACCGCACGATCTGCTCCTGTCGCTCGGTCACCGCCCCTCCCGCGCCAGGCGCCGCAGCTCCATGCGCTCCGTCGGGCTCAACCGTTCCTCGGCCAGCGCCCGGGACAGACAGAGGAGGCGGCGGCGCAGCACGGTGCGTCCGGGCTGCTCGGCCAGCTGCTGATAGGTCTCCGTCCACGCGCGCTGTGTCCGTACGAGGTCATCGGTGATGGTATGCCCCATGACTTCGACTAGAGCACGTGTTCGATTTCTTGGGCAAGTCGCCGCCAGGATCTGTGACCATCACCGGCCTGAGCGCGGCCCGATCGGCGGGCATGCTGCTCGGCGCCTTCGCCCTGACCTTCGCGATCGCCGCCGACGTCGCCGACTGGCGATACGGCGGCACCAGACTGCCCCGACCACCAACAGCCAACCACCGACCGCCGACCACCGACCGCCCCTCGCCCGACGACGACCCTGCGGTTGACGTGCAGCCGATCGGGTGCCTATCTTAGAAATGCAGCCTCCCGGCTGCATGATTGGGGATGGCAGGCATATGGACGCGGTGTTCAAGGCGCTGGCCGACCCCAGTCGCCGTCGGCTGCTGGACCGGCTGCGGGCTCGCAACGGGCAGACCCTGCGGGAGCTGTGCGCGGGGCTGGACATGGCCCGGCAGTCGGTCAGCAAGCACCTGGCCGTGCTGGAAGCGGCCGAGCTGGTGACCACGGTGTGGCAGGGACGGGAGAAGCTGCACTACGTGAACGCAGCTCCGATCAACGCCATCGCGGAGCGATGGATCAGCCAATTCGACCGCGAGCGGGTCAACGCGCTCGCGGACCTGAAGAGAGCACTGGAGCAAGCTCCCATGGACAACAAGACCTTCGTCTACACGACCTACATCCGCACCACCCCCGAGCGGCTCTGGCAGGCCCTGACCGACCCGGCCTTCACCGACCGCTACTGGGGCGTCAGCTTCGCGACCGACTGGGCCGAGGGGTCCCCCATGACCTGGACCGAGACCGGAGCGACCACCCAGGACCCCGAACAGATCGTCCTCGCCCACGAGCCCCACCGCCGGCTGTCGTACACCTGGCACACCTTCAGCCCCCAGTGGGCCGAGGCCAACGGCGTCAGCGAGGAAACGCGGGCCCGGCTCGCGACCGAACGCCGCTCCCAGGTCACCTTCGACATCGAACCCCACGGCGACCAGGTCAAGCTCACCGTCACCCACGAGTTCGACCCCACCGGCATCCTCCACTCCATGTGCAGCCAGGGATGGCCGCCCATCCTCTCCAGCCTCAAGAGCCTGCTGGAAACCGGCGAACCCCTCCCCTCCGACAAGGGCTGACCCAACTACGCCTGGAAAGCAGGCACCCGCTCAGCCTGAATCCCCCGCCCCTACTGAATCAGCCCCCTGACCGGCCGCAGACGGACGGAATCACCACCGCAGCGGGTTCGCAGTGAGACGGACCGGATGTGCGAGCGCGGCCTCATACGCAGGCCGGGCGAAGACGTACGGGCCCATGGCGAGCTCCCCCCACTCCTTGCGGAAGGGCTGCCGGAACGAGGACCAGGTGACGGTTTCGGGAGTCGTGGTGATGGTGGCCAGAAGGGGCCAGCAGCCCCAGAGGCCGCACGAGCAACCCAGAACCGGAGTGGTGCCGGTGGAGGGATCAGCGAACACCGGGGCCGGGTCACCCAGGAAGTGGCGTACGGGGTCGGCGACCTCGGACAGGGCGAGGCCGCCGTGCTGATGGAGCAGGAAGCGTTCCTGCTCGGCCAAGTCCTCGTCCTCACCCTCGCGTTCCCGACGCCAGAGGTCGCGCGTGGCATCGGCGGCGCACACGCGCAGGTCCGTGCCGTCGATGCGGAAGCCCCACTCGAGAAGGTCCGGCGCCTCGTCACCGGTGGGGTAGTTCAGGAACTCGATGCACTGCATGGCCGCCATCTTCTCGTGTCCGCCTTCTCGTGTCCGCCTTCTCGTGTCCGCCTTCTCGTGTCCGCGGCCCGACCTGCATTTCGGCTCGTCCGGTCGGCCCGTGGGAAGAGGAAGCACCGCCCCCGGTCTGCAGCCGAAGCACGGAGTCTTCGAAAGTCCGCCAAAAAATCTCCGACGGGATGTCGAGAACCCGCGCGCAGCTCCGTCCCAGGAGCGAACACGGCCACAATGGCCGTACCTCACCAAGGAGAAGACGATGGCCAAGTACCTGCTGCTCAAGCACTACCGGGGCGCGCCGGCAGCGGTCAATGACGTGCCGATGGACCAGTGGGAGCCGGAGGAGGTCACGGCCCATGTGAAGTACATGAACGACTTCGCCGCCCGGCTCGAGAAGAGCGGCGAGTTCGTCGACGCCCAGGCGCTCTCGACGGAGGGCACGTTCGTCCGCTACGACGGCGAGGGGCGGCCGCCGGTCACCGACGGCCCGTTCGCGGAGACCAAGGACCTGATCGCCGGATGGATGATCATCGACGTCGAGACGTACGAGCGCGCACTCGAGCTGGCCGGTGAGCTGTCCGCGGCTCCGGGTGCGGGTGGCAAGCCGATCCACGAGTGGCTCGAGGTGCGCCCGCTCTACGGCGAGCACTGCACGGTCACCGAGTGAACGAGTCGCTGCTCCGGGAGCTGGTGCCCGAGGTGATCGGTGTTCTCGTCCGCCGCGGAGCGGACTTCGCGGCGGCCGAGGACGCCGTACAGGACGCCCTGGTCGAGGCGGTGCGCGGCTGGCCGGCCGACGAGCCGCGCGACCCCAAGGGATGGCTGATCACGGTGGCCTGGCGCAAGTTCCTCGACGCCGTCCGCGCCGATACCTCCCGGCAGCGACGCGAGGAACGGGTCGAGGCCGAACCCCCGCCCGGTCAGGGCGAGTCGGTGGACGACACGCTTCAGCTGTACTTTCTGTGCGCGCACCCGTCCCTGACCCCGGCCTCGGCCGTCGCACTCACACTGCGCGCGGTCGGCGGTCTGACCACTCGGCAGATCGCGCAGGCGTACCTGGTGCCGGAGGCGACCATGGCCCAGCGGATCAGCAGGGCCAAGCGGACCGTCTCCGGCGTCCGGTTCGACAAGGCCGGCGACGTCGCCACGGTGCTGCGCGTGCTCTACCTGGTCTTCAACGAGGGATACTCCGGCGACGTCGACCTCGCCGCCGAGGCGATCCGGCTCACTCGCCAACTGGCCGCCAGGACCGACCACGAGGAGGTCGCGGGCCTGCTGGCGCTCATGCTGCTCCACCACGCACGGCGCCCGGCCCGGACCGCGCCCGGCGGCAGCCTCGTACCACTCGCCGAGCAGGACCGCACCCTGTGGAACACCCAACTGATCGCCGAGGGCGTCGAGTTGCTCCAGGCCGCCCTCGCCCGTGACCGCCTGGGCGAGTTCCAGGCGCAGGCGGCCGTCGCCGCGCTCCACGGCGACGCCCAGCGGGCCGAGGAGACCGACTGGGTGCAGATCGTCGAGTGGTACGACGAGTTGGTGCGCCTCACCGACAGCCCGGTGGCCCGCCTGAACCGGGCCGTCGCGGTGGGCGAGGCCGACGGCGCGCGCGCCGGCCTGGCGGCGCTCGCGGAACTCGACCCCGCCCTGCCCCGGCACACCGCCGTCGCGGCATACCTGCACGAGCGCGATGGCGATCTCACCACGGCCGCGCAGCTCTACGCCCAGGCCGCCCGGACAGCCCCCAACATCCCCGAACGCGACCACCTCACACGACAGGCGGCCCGGCTCAACGCGCAGCTGCGCGGTTGAGTGGCGGGTTCGTCGGTGGCCCCGCGGGTGGGCCGTCGGCGGTCGGCAGCGATGCCCGTAACTCCCCTGTTGCAGCGCGGCGTTCATCGGGCCGGCCCGCAGACATCACCGCGCACCACAGACCGCGGAAGCATCAGCCGCCAACAGCGCCAGCGACTCGATCAACAAGCGCCGCCCGAACGACGGCTCGGGTCTCGTCACCGCACTCTTCTCCCCCGCGCGATCGTCACACGACCCCCTGCACCTGCCTCAGCCCCTGCCCCTGCCCCTGCCCCTGCCCCTGCCATTCGGGCACTGCCCTACCAGGCATGGCACGAAGAGCCAATGTCGCGCACCTGCACGGATCCCTAATGTCGACCTCGCGGTAGTCCACTGCACCTCCCCCCCTCGCCGTGGACTGCCGCCCCGCCTCACCCCTCCGCCCCGGCCCCCGCCTCCTCCCGGTCACCCGCAGCCGCCGCACCGTCCGCCGCCGCCGCACTGTCACGACCTTCCGTACGGGTCTGCGACCGGGCGCGGGACCGGGACACCGCCACCCCCGCCAGGCACAGCACGCCGCCCAGCAGCGTCAGCCAGGCCGGCACCTCGTCCAGGAACACCCAGCTGAGCACCACCACGATGGCCGGGACGGCGTACGTCGTCGCGCCCATCTTTCCGGCGGGCGTGCGGGCCAGGGCGTAGCTCCACGTGGTGAACGCGAGGGCGGTCGGCACCACGCCGAGGTACACCATGTTCAGCGTCGCCGAGGCCGGGGCCCGGGGCAGCTCTGTCGCCAGCTGCCCCGCGAACGGCAGGCACGCAACCGTGCCGACGAGGCAGCTGAACGCAGTGATCTGCAGCGGCGTGCCGTAGGAGAGAGCAGGCTTCTGCGCGACCACACCGATCGCGTACGCCACGGCCGCGAGCACGCACAACACGACGCCCAGCAAGGGAGTTGAGCCCGAGGACTCCGAGGATCCGGCTGACATCGACAGCCCCACCACCACCGCGCCACCGAACGACACGGCCATGCCCGCCACGAGCCGCGGCGGCAGCCCCTCACCCAGCAGCCGGGCCGCGAGCAGGGCCATGAGGATCGGACCGATGTTCACGAGGAGGGCGGCCGTGCCCGCGTCGACCAGTCGCTCACCCCAGTTCAGGGCAACCATGTAGCCGCCGAACCAGACCACACCCGACACCACGATCCCCCGCCACGCCTCACGCGGCGGCAGCCCTTCGCGCCGAACCAGTACGAGGACGATCAGCACCACGGACGCGGCAGCCAGCCGCCCCAGGGCCAGCGCACCGGGCGAGAAGGCGGCACCGGCGCTACGGATCGAGACGAAGGCGGACGCCCAGGCGAACACGGTGAAGCACACGGCGCCGACCGTGAGCGCAGCGGGCGAGGAGATAGTCAGACGGGATCGCATGGCGGCCACTCTAGGAGTGATTCATTTCGGCGTCTACCGAAATATTGAAGGCGTACGGTGCCGCCATCGTCTCCCCCACCCCCACCCCGCCCGGACCTCCGCTGCGCACCGTCACGCCCACGCGCTCGCATCGATCCCCAGCAGCCGCTCAAGGGCTCGCTCACCGGCATCGGTGACCACGAGCCCCCGGCCGCCCTCCACCGGCCGTACGACCCACTCCAGTTGCAGAGCCCGGGCACACAGGCGGGCAGCGGCCACCCCTCCGAAGTGACGGCGGCGCTCGGTCCAGTCCAGACACGAACTGGCCACGGGCCGCCGACCAGCGCCACCAAAATCGACCCCCACCTCGGCGAACCAGCCCCGCCCCTCCTCCGTAAGCTCGAACACCCCATCCGTACGCAGGAGTTGACGCGCCTCCAGGGCGTCGGTCACCGCCAGACCGAGACGCCCCGCGAAGTGGTCGTAACAGGTGCGGGCACGCGCCAGTGGGTCGGTGGCGGACACCACCGGCGTCGCGTGCGCGGCGTCCCGGCCGGGGACGGCGTGCGAGGCGAGGCCGTCGACCAGCCGCGCGGTGGCCGCATCGGCGATACGGACGTGAGTGCGCCGCCCCTGCCGCTCGGTCACGCAGATCCCCGCGGCACTCAGCTTCGCCAGATGCCCGCTGACGGTGGACGGCGCGACGTCGGCGATCCGCCCCAGCTCGCCCGCTGTCCAGACCCGCCCCTCAAGGAGTGCCATGCAGATGGCCGCTCGAGTCTCGTCGGCGAGCGCTGCGGCGAGCGCGGCGAGGCGGGCGGCGGGCGGCGCGGACTCACTCGCATCGACCTGCAGAGCCGGGCGATCCTGGGGAGCCTTGAGAGCCTTGGGGGCGGTATTCATGCCTCCAGGATGACCCATCACTTCGCCATTCACCGAATAGTTCGATGATTGCCCCCTCGACCGAGACGACGGAAGGCCAGCACGGCGTTGTGTCCGCCGAAGCCGAAGGAGTTGCTGAGCAGGATGTCCCGGTCCGCCGGAAGCGGGCGCGGATTGCCCGTGACGACATCCAAGCCAAGGTCGTCGTCGGGGTGTTCAAGACCGACGGTCGGAGGGATCAGTTCATGATGTGCCGTGAGTACGGCGAGCCCGGCCTCGACCCCTCCCGCCGCACCCTGCAGATGACCGATCGCCCCCTTCGGCGCCGTGACGGGCACGTCGCGTGCGCCCCGGTCACCCAGCAGCGCACGCAGGGCAACTGCTTCGGCCAGGTCTCCCTGCGGGGTAGCCGTGGCATGCGCGTTGACGTGGGCGACGTCGTCCACGGTGGCACCGGCGTCAGCGAGAGCCTTCCGCAGAGCCGCCAGCACCCCGGAGCCGTCGGGCCTCGGCGCCGTCATGTGATGGGCGTCGGCCGAAATCCCCCACCCCGCCGCCTCGCAGTAGACGCGCGCGCCCCGGCGCCGAGCGTGCTCCTCGGACTCAAGGATGAGAAGCCCGGCGCCCTCGCCCAGCACGAATCCGTCCCGGTCCCGGTCGAAGGGGCGCGACGCGCGCTTGGGCCCATCGGCACCGACCGACAGGGCCCGCATGGAGGCGAAGGCCGCCATGATCGTCCTGTTGATGCACGCCTCGGTACCACCGGCGACCACCACGTCGACATGGCCCAACCGAATACGGTCGATGGCCTGCCCGATCGCCTCGGAACCCGACGCACACGCGCTGACGACGGTGCGGGCCTCACCCCGTACACCGAGGTCGATGGCGATCCGGGCGGCACCTTCGTTCGGAACGGTCATGGGCGCCGTGTGCGGCGACACCCGACGAGGCCCCTTGTCGCGCAGCACATGGCTGGCGTCCGCGAAGACGGGAGCACCCCCGATGATGGTCCCCACACTCACCCCGAGACGGTCGGGGTCGACGGCCTGCTGGTCCAGCCGGTCCAGACCCGCGTCACTCCACGCCTCCCGGGCGGCGATCACGGCGAATTGCGTGCTGCGGTTCATCGTCCGCGCCTGCGCGCGCGGCAGTACGTCGAGGGGGTCGAGGGCGGCGGGTGCCGCAATGGAGATAGGGAGATCGTCGAAGCCCTCCCCCAGGGCCACCGCGCCGTTCATGCCGGATATGAAGCCGTCCCAGGTGGCGGATGCGGTGCCGCCCAGCGGGGTTATGAGGCCGATTCCGGTGACGACGACGCGGGTGCCGTGACCGCGGGCGACGCTCGCTTCTGACATGGCGCGTCCTAGTTGATAAACGGGACAAACGCGGACATTCAAAACCATAACATCGGCACTCATCGAGAGGGTTTGGCAAACAATCCCTCTCGGCGAGTGCCGGACCGGTTCCGCGAGCGGCACGGTGTTTCTCGGCGGCCGGATACAGAGGTGGCCTGAACACTCGGTGGCGAAACGAGAGCGGGCGGCAGCGTCGACCGCCGTATCGGGGTCGGGTGCTCTCCTGCCGCTGGTGGCGGACATGGGCGACGCCACGTAGCTCTCTACGAAAATCGGCGATGCGGGATAGAGGCGATGGGACATATTCAACAGCCCTTGAAAAGGCCCCTTGCATCGCGGACGGATAGCCGCTGAGTCATATTCGCCGCCATCGACGGGAGTTGGGCTCCCCGAGCGGTCGGCAGTCATCCTTTCTTCCCGGCACGGCGATGCTGCCGTACATCCGGAAGGCAAGGCAGAAGGCGGTCATCCCCCTCTTCTTCATCGTCCCTTCCGGTATCGCGGCGCTCGGACTCACCGTGAGTGCTGCAACACGCGGCTACGGGTTGGCCGAGTCACTGGAGATGTTCGTATGGGTCACGGCCGGTCTGGCACTGCTGATCGTTCTGGGCCTGGGAATCGTCGCTGTACTGGCCTTCATGCATCGCTTTACTGAATCGCATACGGAGGACCCGCGTCATCGGCACGGCCGCGGCCGCCGACAAGGAGCCCGGCTACGTGGTCGAAGACTTCAACTACCCTGGCGCCGACCGGATCCTGAGGGACAAGGGCATCGTTCTCAAGCGCGGCGACGGTCACCTCACGCTCGCCGAGTGCGGTTCCGCGAGCGGGCTGATGGAGATCTACTCGCGCAAGGACGACAGCATCTGCTTCCGCACCACCGGCTCGTCCGGCCATCTCACCATGGAGATCCCGGTCGTCTACGGCGTGAAGACCTCCGCCATGGACGCCGACCTCAAGCTGAGCGCCCAGGGCAAGAACACCGACGTCGCGGTCGGCAAGAACAGCTTCAAGCCGGTCGGTGAGACGGCCGACCCGAACGGTCGCGAACACCTCCTCCTGGAGATCCGCACCTCCAAGTAGCCCTTGCTCGTACGGAGCGCTCGCTCGCACCCACGTAACACGTAACCCCTGCTCGCCGGAGTACGCACCTGGATATCGGGGGCGGCGACCGCGCCTGCACCGGTGCCCTCGTCGCCCCGCAGTGGCTGCTGACCGCCAAGTCCTGCTTCGCGAAGCGCCCCGCCGCCTCGATCGACGTCCCCGAAGGCGCCCCCAAGTCGCCCACCAAGGCCGTCGTCGGGCGCACCGACCTGACCGGCAAGGCCGGGTCCGAGCGCGAGGTCGTCAAGCTGATACCCCGCGGCGACCGCGATGTGGTCCTGGCCAAGCTGTCCGCGCCGGTCACGCGATCTGCGCGGGCGACGCCGGCGCGCCGCTGGCCGTGGGCAGCGAGGACCATCCGCAGATCGCCGCCCTCGCCCCCCGCTCCGACCAGGCGGGCTGCTTCGGCATCGGCCCCGCCCAGAAGTCCACCGAGGCGGTCGCGTCCCGCACCGACGACCTGGCCGCCTGGGTCGGCGAGCAGACCGGCCAGGCCGGCTTCGTCGACTTCAACGGCGACGGCGTCGAGGACATCGCCATCGGCGACCCGTACAACACGGTCAGCGGCCACAAGCAGGCCGGTTCCGTGAGCGTCGTGTACGGCGGCGGCAAGGGCAGCGCGCAGATCGACCAGAGCCTGTCCTTCGGCTCGCCCGGCGAGGACCTGGAGGGCATCAGCAACACCGGCGCGGTGCAGACCTATTCGGCCATCGGCAAGCCCGGCGACGGCGACCGCTGGATCGAGATCGGCAGCAACGGCATCCCCGGCCCGAAGAAGACCAACCAGTACCTCGGTACGACGCTCACGGCCACGCCGACCAGCCTCTACATCGGCACCCCGTTCGGTCCGGCCGCCAAGGGCGCGGTCCACTCCATCCCGTGGACGACGCTGACCGGCGGTCCGCAGCAGCCGACCACGGTGTTCCAGCCGGGCAAGGACGGCATCCCCAACGAGGGCTCCCGCTTCGGGACCAGCGTTCAGTAGTCCCCTGGCCCCGCGTTCCACAACGGCACCCGGACCCCGGCTCGGCACATTTTCGAGCCTGGGTCCGGGTGTTCGGGGTGAGGTACGTGCGGCCCTGCCGGAAGTACTCAGGTCCGCGAGGGGGGGCGGGAGGAGTCGGCCGTGCCGTTCGGGCGCTGCCCGGCCGGCCGAACCGGGGCGCGATCCTGCCGTCCGCCAACCCCGTATAATGTCAGTATGACGATTACTGAGGCGGAGATCATCGCCGGCGCCCGTGCCATCGCCGCCGCGCTCCATGTCTCCCCGGACACCGTGATCCCCTTCCACCCGCCCCTCGACGGCTGGCCCTACGCCGAGCTGCGGGACGGGAAGGTCCACTACCTCGTGCGGGAACGCGCGCACGTGGATCTCATCGCCACCTTCACCGACCTCGACGCCTTCCTGTATCAGCTCGCCGAGGAGGAAACGTCCAGCCTGGCCAGAAGCTGGGAACTCGAACACCGCACAGGATCGGTCGAGGACCCGGACTTCGACTCCCGTATCGCATGGGTCGCCAAGCAGCTGCAGCTGCTGAACACCGTCGACCCGGCCTGGGCAGAGCGATTCCGCGCCACCGTCGAGACGCGGTTCTCCGGCCTCAGCCTGCAAGACGTCGACCGCCATCCTGTCGGCCCCTGAACGCGGAAGTGGGAGGGGCGCCGAAGCAATCCCCTCCCACCGGACTCGGACCCCGCAACCCCGGGTCGGTGCCATCTGCCCGTCACGCGGACGTCGACACCGGCCGAGCACAGGACACGGACGAGTCACGAGTCACGAGTCACGAGTCACGAGTCACGAGTCACGAGTCACGAGTCACGAGTCACAGGCTGTCCCTCAGCCCGTCACTTCCACGATGTACTTGTTGTCCAGGAGCCACTGGACGTCGACGCCCTTGGGCAGCAGGTACTGCGTGCCGCCGCCCGGCTGCCCGAACCACGGTGCGATCTTCCCGCCCTGGATGTTGCCGTACTTCTCCACTTCCGCCGGCCCCCAGTCCCTGGACCACCTGTACGCGTGGTATCCGGGGCCCTTCGCGCTGGCATCGGCGTTGACATTGGACGGGGGCAGGGCCCGCTCGCTGTAGGGGGTGCCGTCCCTGGGCGCGAGGAAGCCTCCCTTCGGTGAGCCGAAGCGGTCCATGTGCTCGCCGACCTTCGGGAAGTGCGCCTTGGACGCACCCTCGAAGCCGTCTCGCGGCGGGTACTCGAACCAGCCTTCCTTCGTGTTCCAGTACCGGTGGAACCACTCCCCGATGGTCAGGTTGCCGAGCGGCTTGTAGCCGTTCATCAGCTCCTTGGCCTCGGGCCGCATGCTCTCGGTGATCTTCGGCAGGTCGACGATCTGCTTGAAAGCGAACGAGAGTCCGCCGGTCTTGTCGCCCTTGATCGCGGATTCGATGATCGACGACAGAGCCTTGGCGTACTGGTTGGTGGCCACGCCGGCCTTGAGGTCGTTCAGGGCGAGCTTGGCCTTGGAGATCTGCGCGGCCGTGAAGTTGACCTCGACGAGAGGGTCGGTGGTGACCTTCGCCGAGCTGCCGATCCGGCCCAGCGTGACCAGCGAGCCCAGCTGCATGCCGGTGTCGGCGCACTGCTCGGCCGTGGCCCGGGCGAACGGCGGGGCGGCGACGGGCGGGGCGGCGACGACGGGCGGCTCGCCGCCGGAGGTGTCGCCGGAGACGCACTGCATGAACGTCTTCGGCAGGTCCCCGAGCATCTGGCCGATGAACTTGTCCCAGCCGTCAGTGATGCGGTTGTACTCGCGGCTGAACTCCTCGGTCTGCGACTCCGACGAGAACCCGGTCCAACGGATGTCCTTCTCGGGGCACTTGCTGCCGATGCCCGCCGGGACGTCGGCGGCGGTGCAGTAGAACGTGTCGACGCTCAGCACGTAGTCGAGGCGGAACTTCTGCGTGCAGTGCAGGGCACCCTCACACCCGCCGACCGTCGAGACGGTGGGGTTGTTGTTCGGGGTGCGGTCGTCATAGACGCGGGCGGCCATGAACTCGCGCGGCACACCGTAGTAGCCGTTGTCCGGCAGGGCGATGTGGTTCCGCTTCAACTGCCGCAGCGCGGAGGCGGCTCCGCCGTCGGTTTCGCCGTCCTTGTCCGTGAGGCCGTGGGCCTTGATGTCGGCGATCTTGGCCTGCTCGCGGTCGTAGCTCGCCAGGGCTTCCTTGGCGAGCTGCTGCCACTTCGCCTTCACATCGGCGGGCACGTCATCGCGTGGGTCGCCGTTGTTGTCGGAGCCATTGCCGGTGAACTTGACCGGAACGGTGTCGGAGGTCCCGGTGTCGTGCGCGGTGCGGACGTTGAGGGTGTGGGAGGCCGTGACGGGGGCGCCGCCGGCTCGCAGGCCGGTGTCGACGGTCACCGACGTCTTGCCGGCCGCGTCCACCCGCGTCCACGCCCCGTTGTCCAGCTGCCACTCCACCCAGCGGGCCTTGTGGCCGGCGGGCAGGGTAACGGTGAACTCGCCGGGCTTGCCGTTGTTCGCCACGCGGGACGGCGCCACCGGACGGTCATCCGGCGCGTCCACCTTGAACTTCGACCACGGGGACCAGTCCGCCTCGTACGCGGTGCCGTCGTAGGCCGAGGAGCGGACGAGGTAGGTCCAGCCGTCCTTCAGCTTCCCTTTCGAGACGGTGACGGAGGCCGGCGTGCCGGAGGCGACGTACCCGGAGACGAGCACGTCGTACTTGTTGTCGTCGGTGAGGTTCACCTTGGACCCGGCGGTGCCGTCCGCCTTGACGGTCCACACCTCGAAGGTGCTGGTCGTCTTGTCCTTGTCCGGGTCCACCACGGTGTTGCGGAGGGTGGGGGTCAGCGTATTGGTCTGCCATACGCCGGATGCCTGCTTGAAGGGCGGGCCGACTTCGGGTGCTTTGGGAGTGTTCGGCGCGCGGTTGGCGCTGGCCGCGGCGCCCGGGGCACCGAACGCCTGGGCCGCCGCACGCCCATCGAACACGTGGGGTGGTGTTGCTGAGGGCCGCTCGTCGGTGGGAGCGGTGGCCGACGACCGGTCACCGGTGGCGGTGGCGGCAGCTGTGGTCCGCGGGTCGTCGAGGGCGGCGGCGTTGGCCGCTGCGGAGCCGAGAAGTGTCGCCAGGGCCATGGCGCCGGCGACGAAAGACGCTCTCTTTCTGGGAGAACGTCTAGATATGGAGCTTTTCACTGTGGTCCAGTTCGCTTGACTTGATGCGGAACTTATCCCCCGCACAGATCACGGGACTCTACCCGTTGGTCTGGACCAATGCGGTTTCGGCCGCGTGAACCGGGTCACAATGCATCAACTCGCCAACTCCCCTGGCCGCCATAGGGGTTGATCACCATTAACCCCGTTCACCCTTGTTGCCCGATATACAGATCCTGTGGTGTTCAGTCGCCCATTCCCGCCATATCCGCTTGATTATTCTTGATTCGTAATGCTCGATTTAGGGAACTCTGTGGCCTGTGCCCGCTTACGTCAGACGCTGGGTGAGATCGGTACCTGCCGCCCGGTCCGGTGCTCGGCGCCGACGTCTGGCGGCGAGCTTGCGAGCCGCTGACCGGAACATCAACCGTCCGCCAGTGGGCATCGCCAACTTCTCATCGCTCCGCGACCGCATCGGTATCAACTTCACCCAGCTCCGACAGGACAGGCTGTTCATGAGTTTCGTCAGCGCTGGGCTCCGCCCTCGCAGCACTGACGAGCACGAGCTCAAGAGGAGGACGTGACCGGGGACCGCAGGCCGAGCCACTGCTCGGCGTCCCAGGCATGGATCCGCTCTACCTCGGTGAACCCCAGCTTCGCCGCGAGGCGCATCGAGCTGACGTTGGCGGTCTGGGTGGCGAGCACCATCGGCTCGCCGGGAAGGACACCGTCGAACCAATCGAGTGCCGCCGCGCACGCCTCGGCGGCATACCCGAATCCCCACGCTCGCGGCAGGAACAGGTAGCCGAGATCGACCTTTCCCACGGCAGCCGCGCGACGGTGCTCCGTTGCTCGCCTGAGCAGGATCTGACCGATCATCGCCCCATCGAGATCAACGACGAAACTCCCGGGCCACCGCCCGGGCACCCCGGGCATCTCACGCTCAAGCTCGTCGCGAGGGCGGGGACCGCCGAGATAGGCGTGCACCTCTGGCGAAGCCAGCAGCTCAATGAACGTCGCACGGTCCCGGGCCTCGGGCTCACGGAGCACGAGCCGCTCGGTCCTTATCGGGGCAGGCGGCCAGGCGACGGACCCAAGCTCAGTCATGCTGGCCACCCAACCAGCAGGCTCAGCAGCGATCAAGAGCGTCACCAACTCGCGCGCCTCACCCGCCCAAACACCCAACCAGCAGCGGGTTCGGCCTCAAGCAGCTCTCAGATTCTGCGAACCCGCTGGTTTCCCTCTACGAGGAGAGGCACGCCCCTCGGCTGCGCCGCCCCTTGCTCGACTTCACCACGGGCTGCTCCAGCCACCTGCTGCAGGAACCGGCGATCTGTTCTCCGGAGGTTCGCCATCGCGGACTGCTGCTCCGCGTCCAGGAGTTCATCACGCACCACCTACATGACGGGACCGGCCCTCACTCGCGATCGAACTCAATGCGGACGTCGGGCCCCCAGTCCATTTCGTCACCGTCATCGTCGTCACCGTCATCGTCGTCGTCCCAGTCCACCTCCGGGCCACCGGGCCGCCCCACGCGCAACGCGCGATAGAGGTAGCCGTCCTGCTCTGCTTCCTCCCAGGTGAAGAAGACGGCTTCGCCGGGTGTCAGGGAAGCGAACGCGCCGGGGTCCGTGCGCAGGGCCGAGAAGTGTGCCCAGATCTCACCCGGCACTGCGGGCGAGGTCAGTACACCCCAGCCGAACTCGTCGTCCCATGACTGGACGGTGCCGCGCACCGGGTGACTGCTGATGGCTCCTCCTACGGTGCATCCGCATGATCGTCTGGATGGCGTGCGCATTCTGGCCGTGGGTTGGCGGGAGTGTCAACGGCCCTTTGCTATGCGCCCATTGACTGATCGTTACCCACGCCCAGTACGGCGCTCACTTGCCCCTTTGGACAATTGCCGCTGTGTTCACGCTGGTGTGGAGTGCTCGGGACGCAAGTGCCCGACGTCTCACGCAGGGGGACCACACATGACGTACGTGAACAGGGTCGGCCGTATGGCCGTCGTGACCGGAACGGCCGCCGCGATAGCCCTCGGTGCGGTCGGTCTCGCGGAGGCCGCCCCGACGGCCCCCACGGCGGCACCCACCGCGGCGAACGACCAACTGAAGACCGTCTTCACGCCCAAGCACCAGGGTTACTCGACGCCCAAGGCGAAGCGGAAGGCCGGAGTTCTCCACGCCCAGGTCGATCTGCGGGGCAAGCACCCCAAGTACTACCCGATGGCCTGGAGTTTCAAGGTCACCAACAAGAAGCTGAAGGCCATCGCCCGCGGCCCCATGAGCTGCAAGGCCAGTGGTCTCAACGGCAAGTACCACGACAAGCACTACCCCATCCCGGTCGGCTACCAGTGGCACTCCACGGTGGGCAGCAAGAAGCACCCGCACAAGAAGAAGAAGGTCTACAACCTCTCCGGCACCTGCGTGTTCAAGGTGCAGGTCGGTCACAAGCCCGGCAAGGCGACGGTGGGCTTCCACTTCAAGTACGCCATCAACCCGTACAAGAAGAAGGCCGCGGTGCGCAGCGGTGTCTCCGCTCCGGTCACCACCACCAAGGTCGCTCTCAACGACTGACAGGCGTCTTCGGCGGGCCGAGGGCCGGGGCCGGGAGCCGGGAGTCGAGGGCCGGGGGGGGCGATACCCGGCCCCTTCGGCCACGCCCGAGCCTCCCCTGTCCGACGGGACGGTGGCCTCATCGGCTCGTCCACCACGCGACTCCCGTTCCGGCTGCCGCGCTGACCGCAGTGATCAGCCACGCGGGCACGCGCTCGATCGTCAAGTGCAGCCCACCACAGCGCAGTTCGACCTGCGGGTGCCGTTTCCTGCTCTCCCTGGCCTGTGTCATGCGGCCAGTGCAGCACATCAGGTGTCTCACCGGCGCGGGCCCGCTTTGGGGCCACCTTCCGGCGTCACGGAAAGCGCGTGTGGTGCGGGAATGCCACACCCCTATATCGCGCGCGAGAGTGAGAAGCCGCCGAGTCCTTACGCGACTTTCCTTGGGAATTTTCAGCCACTCTTTGTCTCGAAACTCCCCCTTCGCATGCCGCGTTCCCGCAGCCGAAGCCGGGCGCTCGAAGGCCAAAGCCCGTTGCGGCGTGCACCTGGGGGCGTTACCAAGTGTCCAGAAAGGGCTGCTGAGAGCAGGGTTCCTCACTCACCGCTTCTGTCCCATCGCGCCCAGTGGCATGATCCGGCGGATGGATTACCAGCGCTGCATAGACCTGCTCGCAAAGGTGCACGAGAACCCCTACGGGCTTCCTCGGGAGGTGCGACAGGCGAACGTCTCCCGGCTGTTGGAGGCGCTCGGCCGCCCTGAGCGGGAACTGCGCGGGATGCTGGTGGTCGGGACGAACGGCAAGGGGTCGACGTGTGCGCTGGCCGTGTCGGCGGTGGCCGCGACCGGCGCGCGGGTGGGCAGCATGCCCAGCCCGCACCTGCAGGAGCCCAGGGAGCGGATCCGGATCGACGGGGTTCCCGTCACGCGCGCCGAGTACACCGCGGCGTTCACCGAGGTCTGGCAGACGATCGAGCGGCACGGTCTGCCCGTCCTGTCCCAGGGGATCTTCGCGACCACCGCGGCCGTGCACTTCCGGCGGGCGGGGGTTGCGCTGGCGGTGGCCGAGGCGAGCATCGGCGGGAGCCGGGCGGCGGCCGCGGAACTCGGCCTGGACGTGAAGGTCGTCACCGGCATCGGACTCGACCACACCCGGCTGCTCGGCGACTCCCTGACCCGGATCGCCCAGGCCAAGGTCGCAGCCGCGCAGGACGGGGACCATGTCGTTCTCGGACACCTGGTCCCCGAAGCCGCCGCCGCTGCGGAGCAGGTCCTCAAGGAGCGGACGGGACTGTCCGTGTGGCGCGTGGGCCACGAGATCCACTACACCGCCCGTGCAGCCGACCACCACGGTCACAACAGCCGCCACGACAGCCACGGCAGCCACGGCAGCCACGGCAGCCACGGCCCGGCAACCCTGGTCGATGTCTCCACTCCCCGCGCCGTGCACCGTGACCTGCCCTGCCCGTTGACCGGTGCGCACCAGCACCACAACCTCGCGGTCGCCATCGCCGCAGTGGACGCGATGGCCGAACGCGGCCACATCCGCGAGCCGGACGGCGAGCAGCTGCGCGCACGACTGGCGGCCACGCGCTGGCCCGGCCGCCTCGAACTCGTCCCCCACGCCCGGCTGGACGACTGGACGGGCCGCGTCCTCCTGGAAGGCGCCACCAATCCGCAAGGCGTCGCGACCGTAGCTCCGGAGATCCTGCGCCATGCCCGGGCCGACGGCCATACGGAACCGCCCGTGCTGGTCTTCGCCGCGATGGACGACAAAGACGTCTCCGGCATGCTCGCCCCACTCCCCTCCCACTGGCCCCTGGTCCTCACCCGCACCGGCTCGCACCAGGCCGCCGACCCCGCCACCCTGCGCAGTCGGCTCTCTCCCGGCCGCCAGGGACCGTGTCTGACTGCCGAAGACTCCTCGTCGGCGCTGCGCCGAGCCGCCGAACTCGCCGGGCCCGGCGGCCTGGTCGTCGTCTTCGGTTCGCTGCGGCTCGTAGGCGAAACCCGCGCTGCGCTCGCTCTGCAGCCCGCGTGAGGCGGCTCGCGACGGACGTCTGTCCCGCCTTCCTTGTACGGGTGCCCCGACGGACGTCTGTCCCGTTCCTTGTACGGGTGCCCCGGCGGAGTGAGCCCCTGGCGCTGGTGCGACGATGCGGGCATGCGCGAGGTCAATGAGCTGATCGACGTCGAGGACCCCGCCTGGCCACTCCTCACGCAGGAGCTGTCCGGCAGCGACGTACCCGTCGAGGTGCTGCCCGGCGATGCCGGGACCGGCCGCGCCACCCTCCTCCAACTCCAGGTCTCCGCACGGTCGAACTTGGGCGGCACCGTGCTCAATTGCGGCGGTCTGCTCGTGGACGACGGGTGGCTCAGGATCTTCGGAAGCCCGCGCGGCGCGGAACCCGAAGCGCTGCCCGGCCTGGCCGAGGTCAACGCGATGCCCCCGGTGTTCGATCCGGCATGGAGCCCGGGAGCGGGTCTCGTGATCGCACACGACGTGCTGGGCGGGGTCTTCACTCTCAACGGAGGCAACCCCCGTGCGGCCGGGCGGCCCGGAGAGCCGGGCGAGATCCTCTACTTCGCCCCCGAAGCCCTCGGCTGGACGGCCCTGGGCGCCGGTCACTCGGCGTGGCTGTCCTGGATCCTCTCCGGGGGACTCGAGGAGTTCTACGGCGCCGTGCGGTGGGACGGCTGGCGCAATGAAGTCTCCGCGCTGAACGGCCGGCAGGGCTTGTCGTTCTTCCCGCCGTTGTGGTCGGCCGAGGCCCGCCAGGATCTGCGGGCGACCAGCCGTCGTGCGGTGCCCATGGCGGAACTCCTGGGCCTGAGCCGCGACTCGTGCCGTCAACTCGCCGGCACCGACCCGGGCTTCCTCGGAGCCGCATGAACCATGCGGCACCAGATACTCGGCATCCTCAACCGGACGCTTCCTTCGCGGAGTTGATGCCCCCGGTGCGCCGCTCCGGTGCCAGGCCGGAAGACACGGCAAGTACGGCGGCGGTCAGCACGAGGCCGAGGGCGCCCGGATTGACGTAACCAGGGATGACATCGGCGGAGTACATGCCATCGTCCGGGACATGGCAGTTGAGCTGCAACGGGAGGTAGCTGCCCTCATAACGGTCGATGGAGGCGGCTCGCGCTCCCCCCACCGCGTCCTGGCAGGCACTGCTCTGCTCCGGGCCGACCATCAGAGCGAGCTGTACGACGCCCCACGCGTACACGGCGACTGCCGCACCGGCGGCGAGAGCGGCGAATCCGCGGAGCACGACCCTCGTGCCCGAGTGCCTGATGCCCTGCCGGGCCAGGGTCGAGAAGCCGTACACGGCGAGCGTGGGCACGATGACGAGCGCGGCCAGGATGATCAGGATCAGGCCGAGAGGATCATGCCCCTCGAAGGAATCGGACGCCGTCATCTCCGTGACTCTATCTCCCTGACTCTTCCATCTCCCCGACTCTTCCTGAGAGTTGGGCGCGCAAGGTTCGCCGCCCAGGGCCGGAAAGCGGCGCAGCGGCGTAACCCGGCCGCGTACTTGGCGAGTTCTTGATCCCCCGGCCCGCACCCGCCCCCACCCTGTGACAGCACTTCGCCCCGCCGTACAGCGGCGGGGCGAAGTGCGGTCGGGCTCGGATCGGCCAACAGCATCCCTGCGAGGGGCGGGCCGCGCACCGGGCGGCTTATGCGACTGCCGGGGCCTTGGGGGCGTCCGTCGCGGCCGGGTAGTCGATGTACCCCTCCGCCCCTCCCCCGTACAGGTTCTCCGTCGGCGGCCCCGCGAGCGGGGTGCCGTTGGCGAGGCGGGCGGGCAGGTCCGGGTTCGTCATGAACAGGCGGCCGAGGGCGACCACGTCCGCGTGCCCGTCCCGCACCCACCGCGCCCCCGCCTCGGGGCTGCTGGGCACCGGGCCGTTCGTGTTGGCGACGAGCGTTCCCGACCAGCGCGTCCGCAGGTCCGCGATGGCTCCGTACGCGCCGTTCTCCAGCACGTGCAGATAGGCCAGGCCCAGCGGGTCCAGTGCGTCGACCAGCGCACGGTACGTGGTGCGTGCGTCGGCCTCGGCGAGCTGGTTCTCGGCGTTGTCCGGCGAGATGCGCAGGCCCACGCGGTCCGCGCCGACCTCGGTGACGACCGCCTCGACGACCTCCGTGGCGAACCTCAGACGGCCGGTGACCGAGCCTCCGTACTCGTCCGTGCGCAGGTTGGTGTTGTCGGCGATGAACTGCTGGATGAGGTAGCCGTTCGCGCCGTGGATCTCCACGCCGTCGAAGCCCGCCTCGATCGCACGCCGGGCCGCGGACGCGAAGTCCCGCACCGTCTGCGCGATTTCACCGGCCGTCAGCGCACGCGGGGTCACGTGGTCGAGCAGCCCGTCCCGGGTGAAGATCTGCTTCCCCTCGATGGCGACGGCCGACGGGGCCACCGGCAGCTCGCCGTCCGGCAGCGTCAGCGGGTGGGTCATCCGGCCCACGTGCCACAGCTGGGCGAAGACCGTGCCGCCCTCGGCGTGCACCGCGTCCGTCACCTCTCGCCAGCCGCGCGTCTGCGCGTCGGTCACCAGGCCCGGAATGCCGGGGCCGCCCTTGGCGAGCGCGTTGACGTACACGCCCTCCGTGATCAGCAGCCCGGCTCCGGCGCGCTGCCGGTAGTACGTCGCCGCGTACGGGCTCGGCACCCCCGTCACGTCGTCGGCCCGGCCCCGCGTCATCGGAGCCATCGCCACCCGGTTCGCCAGGTCAAGGCGGCCCGCCCGGTACGGCTCCAGCAACTCCCGCATTCCCACACCCTCTTCCAGCTCTTCCGGCATCTCCGTGTCCCGCGTCCCTCCCGTCACGGCCCCGGCGCTCATGCGGCACTCCGGTCCAGCGCGATGACCTCGACCTCGATCTGCCAGTCGGGCTGGGCCAGCGAGACGACCTCGACGAGGGTGTCGGCGGGGTAGGGCTCGGCCAGGAACTCGCCGCGCAGCGTGATCACGTGCGGGAGGTTCGTCGCCATGTCCCGTACGAAGATGCCGACTTTGATCACGTCTGCGAAGGCCAGGCCGGCCGCCTCCAGCACCCGTCCGACGTTCCCGAACGCCTGCCGCCCCTGCGCCAGGAACCCGCCCTCGACGGTCGTCCCGTCCTCCTGGAACCCCGCCTGCCCTGACACGTACACAAAGCCCCCGGCCCGGACGGCCTGCGATATCCGGTACGGCGCGTACCAGTCCGGCGTGGTCGCGATCTTCTCGACGCGCGCCACGGTGGCCGCACTCTCGTTGCTGGACATGCCTCTCCCCTGTCTCGGCAGGGACCGGAACCGGCCCCCACACGGCTGCGTTACGAAACGTTCCGTAACGTCAGGGGAAGCTAGATCATCCCGAACCCACTGTCAAAACGAAACGTAACGTCACGCGAGCGGTAGGCTGAGGCCATGACCCCCGACCCGAACAGTGAACGGCGCAGCGAACGCGCCCGCCGGGCGATCCTCGACGCTGCGTTCGACCTGGTGCGCCGCAAGGGCTTCGCGAAGGTGACCATCGAGGCCATCGCCGCCCAGGCCGGCGTGGGCAAGCCCACGATCTACCGCTGGTGGAGCTCCAAAGGCGCGGTGGTGCTGGAGGCGATGAACGAGGAGCTCGGCGACGACTTCGCCTTCCCCGACACCGGTGACATCGCCGCCGACCTCACGACCCAGATCACCGCGGTGAGCCAGCGGCTGATCACCGGCAGGATCAGCGCGGCATTCAGGGGCGTCATGGGCGAGGCCCAGAACGACCCCGCGCTGATGAAGGCGTTCCGCGAAACGATCCTCGAGCCCAGCATCGCGGAGTGCCGGGCCCGCCTGGATTCCGCCGTCGCCGCCGGGCAGCTCCGCTCCGACGTGCCCACCGACGTGATGATCGACCTCTTCTACGCGCCGATCCACTACCGGCACTTCCTGGGCTTCGGCGACGACGCAGTCAGGCGCAGCGCCGATCTCGTCCAGGACGTCCTGCTCGGCCTGCGGCCCCGGCCGGACGCGGGGTGAACGACCGGCGCACGGCCGCTCGTTGGTGACAGCTATGCACCCTGCCCCCTACTTCCCCACCCCCATGGCGTGACCCTAGTACCCCCCGAACGGTGTGTGATCCGCCAGGGCAAGCTCCCGCATGAAGCATCGGAGGCGGACGAGTTGGCGGGCGAAAGCCCGCAAGGGGGCAGGCAGTCGGGGAGCGTGAGCAGCGGTCCACAAGGCGGGTACGCGATCCATACCCAGCAGGATCCAGCGGCCCCCTCCAGTCGGTCCAACAGATCGTTTCGCTGTCTGCCATCGATAGAGTCGATGAATGGAGATGCGCCAACTACGTCACTTCGTGGCGGTCGTCACCGAGGGCACGTTCACGGCCGCCGCCCGGTCGGAACTCATCGTGCAGTCTGCGCTCAGTACGTCGATCCGCAATCTGGAGCGCGAGTTGGGGGCGGCCCTGTTCGACCGCACCGGCCGTCGCGTGGTGCTCACCGAGGCTGGACGGGCACTGCTGCCGCAGGCCAGGGCGCTGCTCGCGGGGGCCGACGCGGCGCGGGAGGCGGTGGCGGCGGTCTCGGGCCTGGCCACCGGGCGCGTGTCCATCGGGACGATCCAGACCCTCACGTGCGTGGATCTGCCCGCGGAGCTGGCGTTGTTCCACCAACGTTGGCCGGGCATCCAGGTGTCGGTGCGCGACGCTCCGGTCGATGATCTCTATGAGAGGCTGCGCGCCGGCGAACTGGATCTCGCCTACCTCGCGCCCGATGCCGCCGCGCTCCCCGACGGCTTGGTGGAATTCGCTTCCTGGCACGAGGAGTTGGTGCTCATCACGGCTCCCGGTCACCGTCTCGCAAGCGCGGGGCGCACCCTGCTCCGGGATCTGGCGCAGGAGTCCTTCATCGACTTCCGTGCGGGGACGGGCCTGGAGACCGCGGTGCGCAGGCTGGCCGCACACTGCGGGCTGGAGCGTCACATCACGTGCGATGTGACGCAGATCGGCATGCTCGTGGCCCTGGTCCGGGCCGGCATCGGGGTCGCGTTCGTGCCCCGGCGCATCGGCGAGGACGCGGGGCTGCCGTGCGTACGGATCCGCCAGCCCGAGCCCGGACGGACGGTCGTGCTCACGGGGCGCGGACCGAGCCCCCGCAACCCGGCGGCCACAGCCCTGATCGACCACCTCACGCGGTCCCGGAGCGTGAGCCCGCCGGACACTCGCCCCCTGCGCTGAGCCCTTGCCGGGCAACGGCCGCGCCAAGCGCAAGCGTCGCTGACAGGGCTGCCCGCGCGCACCGCTCTTACTCGGTGGTGTGGGTGGGGAAGACCTGGACGTCGGTGTAGGCGCCCTTGATGGCGCCGGCGTTCTCGGGCCAGTCGAGGGTGACGGAGTGGGTCTCGTTGGGGGGCGTGACCTCGATGTTGGTGGGGGAGGCGAGGCTGTTGCCGCTGCTGTCGATGTCGTAGGCGAGGTTGAAGACAGCCGCGTCGCCCGGCTTCAGGGTGGTGACGCGGGGCTGGGCCTGGCCGCGCTCGATGGGGCTGGAGGTGTTGTCGGCGTCCTTGATGTCGACGCCCGCGAAGCCGGTGGCCGAGCAGGTGGCCGAACCCCGGTTGATCATGGTGATGTTGATGCGGCCGGAGGTCTCGTCGGGCGCGGCGTCCGCGGCGTCGATGGCCAGGTCCGCGGTCTTGCATATGGGGAGCTTGCCGCCGCTCTTGCCTCCGCCGTTTGCGGCCGCACCGGCCTCGGCGCCCTTGCCCGAACCCGCCTTCCCGTCGTCCGCCTGGGAGCCGCCGGTGCCCGAGCCGCCCTCCGGCTTCGCACCGTCCTGCTGCTTCGCGCCACCGTCCGACTGCGCGCCGCCGCCGGACGACGAGGACGAGGACGAGCCCTTGTCGGCGGACGAGCCCTGCGCGGTGTCGTCGCCGTTGCAGGCGGTCAGCGAGAGGGTGGCGGCGAGGCCGAGGGCGGCGAGCGCGGCGGTGCGGGTGAGCTTCATGGTGTTCCCCCCGGAACAGGTGCGGTGCGTCTGGTCGTTGCGGTCGAAAGCATTTGTATCCCGCACCGAGTCACAGGAGATCGCCCGCGACGTCTTCGTTCTGTCACAGGCGAATTGACCGCGCACGCCCGCACACCCGCACGCCCGCATGGCCTCACCGGGCAGATGCTCGGTGCTCGGTGCTCGGTGCTCGGTGCTCGGTGCCAGGCGTATCGAAAGTGCCTGGTGAGGATGACGGAGAGCCCATCTGTGATCCAGACTGATGTGATGGTCACGCTCGAGACTCCCCGTTTGATCCTGCGTCGCTGGCGCCAGGAAGACATCGCGCCCATGGCTGCCATCAACGCCGACCCCGAGGTCATGCGGTGGATCCGTGACGGCAGCGTCCGTGACGAACAGCAGACTCGCGCCGGGGTCCAGGCGTGGGAGAGCGAGTGGGAGTCAGAGGGCTTCGGCCTGTTCGCCGTGGAGATCCGGTCCACCGGCGAGCTGGCCGGGTTCACCGGCCTCGCGGTGCCCAACTTCCTGCCGGAGGTGCTCCCGGCGGTTGAGGTCGGCTGGCGGCTGGGCCGTTCCCACTGGGGGCAGGGCTTGGCCACCGAGGCCGCTGCGGCCGCCGTACGGTTCGGGTTCGAGGAGCGAGGGCTGGAGCGGATCGTCAGCATCGCTCAAGTGGGCAACGACGCCTCTGAGCGGATCATGGCCAAACTGGGGATGCGTCCGGTCCGTGAGACCGTCAGTCCCACCGGCGGTCGGCGGGTGCGGGTTTTCGAGTTGTCGTCGGAGCAGTACGTCACAACCACTCGTTGATGGGGGGGGACTGGGCCGCTTCTACGGCCTAGTCGGGGAGGTCGCCGCCGGCCCGAGTCTGCCGAGTCTGCCGAGCCAACGGCGCCCATGAAGCCGCGGACGCTCGATAGCTTTCACCGGGACAGCCGGGAAATCCGGGGAATCCAGGAAATCCAGGAAATCCGGGAAAGGGCGTGACGATGGCCAGGGTTCATGGAGCCGCAGCGTTTGATGGAGTACTGGAGCGCCTTGACCGCGCAGCTGCGGTTGTCTGGGCCCAGTTGGCGGTTCAGGGAGCCATTTCCGCCTGCTCTGCGCCGTCGCCATGAGCACCGTCCCACTCATGGGCGCCCCGGTGGTCGCGACCAGGGGTGTCCTGCCCCAGCCCTCGGCGGATCGCGATCTCCACGGGTGAATACGCGCCGTCGGCCCGCTCCAGTTCGTACGGTCCGGTCGGCATCAGCGGCGGCTGGGCCATGAAGCGCGGCCGCGTCCCATGGTGCGGTTGCGCCGCGTGCACCAGGAACGGATGGCACAGGAAGACGTCGCCCGGGGACCCGGTGGCGAGAGCGACTGGCCGGTGGTCGGACGCCGCCACCAGGTCGGGCGCCAGGGTCAGCCCGCTGGCCCCGTCCTCCCCGTACTGCTCAAGGACCTTCGGCACGTCGAGGTGTGAGCCGACCCGGATCCGGGTCGGGGCATCGTCCGCACCGACCTCGCTGAACAGGAACAGCATCAACAACGCCCGCCCCCTCGATCGCAGGTTGGTGAAGTACCAGCTCTCGCCCTCCGGCAGATAGCTCCCCTCGATGTGCCAGCCCGCGTCGTCCGGCTCCTCCTCGTGCGGGAAGCGCAGCGGGAACGTACCCAGCGAGTAGCGCGGCTCCCAGCGTCCCGCACCGACGAGCAGGTCGTACGCGCGGTGCAGGGCCGGGGAGTTGGGCGCGGCGGCGAACGGCCCCTGCCCCATACCGGGCACCCAGTGCACGGGCTGCGTCCACGTCGACGGGTCGTCCGGGTCACAGCCCGTCTCCCGCCACAGCAGGCGAGCACAGTCCGCGGCCACGCGCGGCGCGACGGCGCCCTCCAGCTTCACGAAGCCGTCGCGGAGGAACCGGGATACCAAAGTCGTGTCATCCATGCCCCCAGCGTGCGGCGCCACCGCCCCCGATCACCCGACATTCCCCGCACCGCCTTTGTCGGGTGTTCACCGAGCCGCTTCGTGCCCTCTGGAAGAACCCCAGGCGTGCGTCAATCGCCCCTCAGCACACGATCCTTCAGAACACGATCAAGTGCCGCCCGGCCTACAGGTCCCCAGTTCGGCTTGCCACCGGGAAGTCCCCGGTCTCCGTTCTGCCCCATGAGCATCAAGAAGAGGCACTTCATGGCGGCCAGCCCGCGGGCGCGCCGGATCGCCGCCTCGTCTGCACGCGCGTACGTGTCGAAGAACCGTGAGGCCGTGCCATCGGGGAGCAGCACCCATGCGGCGGCGAGGTCCCAGGCCGGATCGCCGGCGAACAGGTCACCGAAGTCGACGATGCCCGCGAGGGTTCCGTCCGAGACGACGACGTTCGCGGGATGGAGGTCGCCGTGCACCCACACCGCCGGGCCCTCCCACGCGGGGGCCGCAACGGCGTCGCTCCAGACGGCCCGGACGGCCCGGACGGCGTCGGCAGCGATGCCGTCGAGGGCAACGGCAACGGCCGCTAGGAAGCCCTCGAAGCCGTCCGTGCAGTTCCGGGGATGGGCACCGCGGTCCGTAGGAATCGGCGCTTCGGCGGGCGCCTCCACGTGGAGCGCCCGGAGGAAGCCCGCCAGTGTGTCGGCGGCGTGGACACCGCGGCTGATCGAGGCGTG
This sequence comes from Streptomyces sp. NPDC059009, assembly GCF_042740175.1. NCBI lineage: Bacteria > Bacillati > Actinomycetota > Actinomycetes > Kitasatosporales > Streptomycetaceae > Streptomyces > Streptomyces sp. NPDC059009. Next base: position 241,514 of record NZ_JBHYJB010000001.1, read on the forward strand.
GTCCAGCGGCGCGCCGGGAACCCACGTCATCACGGTCCAGTGCTTGGGGAAGCGCTCGGACGGTTCGCCGAACCGCACCGGGGTGGGCACCGGGAGCGGCAGCCGCGGGGCCAGCACGGGCAGCCACCGCCGCTCCTTGAGCTGGAGCTCCGGGGTGGGGTCCATGCGCTGCATCCGCACGGCCAACTCGTCCCCGAGGCGCCACATTTGATTGCCCCAGCCGCCCGCCACCTCGCGGACGGCCAGCCCGGCAAGGTCTGGGTGCTGCTCCTGCAGCAGGTCACGGACCAGGTCTGCGGTGATCTCGATCTCGGCGTCGGTCATGCGACGCCACAGTACTGAGGCGGCAGGCGGAGCGGCCTCAAGGTTCAGAGAGGAGGTGGCTTTTGCGCATCCTGGTGCCGCCGACCTGGCTTACTTGGACGTCGGCGTCCAACCCCCGACGGTCGGCGCCACTCTGGTGGCCATGTGCGCCCGTACCGTGCGGCGCGAGCGCACACGGCCGTCGCACCGGAAATGATGCTGCCCATGAATGATCCCCAGCACGGCACACATGGGCTCTCACGGCGGCTGGTCCCGATGACCGGCCGCGACCCGGAGGAGCACGGCCGGGTCTCCTCCCCTCTGGAGCTGCTCTTCGATCTGACCTTCGTGGTCGCGGTCGGCACCGCGGCGTCCCAGTTCGCCGAGATGGTCGCCGGAGGGCACTCCGGTCAGGCAGTCACCGCCTTCGTGCTGGCGATGTTCGCGATCAGCGTCGCCTGGATCAGCTTCAGCTGGTTCGCCTCCGCCTTCGCCACCGACGACTGGCTCTACCGCGCACTGACGATGCTGCAGATGATCGGCGTCGTCGTCTTCTCGCTCGGGCTCCCCGCGATGTTCCACTCCGTCGAGGAGGGCCGCCACCTCGAACTGCGGGCCATGGTCATCGGATACGTCGTGATGCGGATCGCGATGGTGCTCCAGTGGCGGCGCGCCGCCCGGGAGTCCCCGCCGTTCCACGACGTCGGCATGGCCAACATCCGCTGGACGGTGATCGCCCAGGTCGGCTGGATCGTCGTGGCCTTCACCCACTGGCCGACCGTCGCCGTCTTCGTGGCGTTCGGCGTCCTCGGAGTCCTGGAACTCGTCCTGCCGGTGCTCACCCAGGGCTCCGCGGGCGGCACGCCCTGGCACCCGCACCATGTCGCCGAGCGGTACGGCCTGTTCGCGATCATCACGCTCGGGGAGGGCGTGGTCGGCACGGTCGCCTCCTCCGGTGACCTCCTGGGCGGCGGGGACGGCACGCACTGGACCTGGAACGCGATTGCCGTCGTCATCGCCGGTGTGGGCCTGACCTTCGGCATGTGGTGGGTGTATTTCGCGACGCCGTTCGGCGACATCCTGGTCCACCGCCGCGGCCGCGGATACCTCTTCGGCTACGGCCACATCCCGCTGTTCGTCGGCGTCGCCGGGGCCGGGGCGGGCCTGCATGTGGCGGGCCTGTACATGGAACACCACGCGAAGATCTCCGGCACGGCCGTCGTCCTCACCCTGGCCCTGCCCGTCGGCCTCTACCTCCTGATGGTCTACCTGCTGCACACCCTGCTGGTCTCCGTGGGCGACCGCTTCCACCTGCTCCTGATCTCCCTCACCGTCGCCGTGCTCCTTGCCGCGGTGCTGCTGGCCGTGGCCGGTGTGTCCGTTGCGGTGTGCCTGCTCGTGGTCATGCTCGCGCCGTTCGTCACCGTGATCGGGTACGAGACGATCGGCCATCGTCACCAGCAGCGGATGCTGGACCGGCTCAGTGCGCAGTAGGCGGGGCATGGGTTCCCCGTGGCGGTCGCGCTCGCCTGGGCGGCATCCGTGCTGCCGTGCGGTCCAGCGGGACGGCGGTACGAGTCAAAGTTCGTCAGCCCGCCAGCCGGTCCGGCATGCCACCCCGGACCAGGCGGCACGTTCTCTGTGACGGTGAACTTCTGGTCGGTGTACGGCAATAGCGTGCCCGTTCCGGCCGCCGGATCAAGAGGCCGCTGCCCGCGGCAGCACGACGCGTCGGCAGACTGCACGTCATGAGCAAGAGGTGTGCGTCCACGTGAAGCAGGTCGAATCCCGACGTGCGACCTGGCTGGCAGCGCAGGCCGGCCTGCGGGTCATCGGCGAGTTGCAGAGGGTGCCCCTGTGAGCTGATGGCCTGGCCGGCGAGCGGTTGCCGGAGTGGACTGAGTCGAGGGGTTCACGGGGTGCGTGCGATCGCGTCGAGGTGGGCGTTGAGGTCGACGAGGTCGGGATGGGCCATGAGTTCTTCCGTGACTCGCTGTCGCATCTCACTGATGTACGCCGCGGTCACTTCCTGCGGTGTCACGGCCAGTGCGTTGGCGAGACTCTCGGTCTGTTCGCGGGTCAGGCCCTCGTTGAGCGCTATGGACGCGTATACGACGATCGCGACCTGGGTCTCGGCGTCGTTGCCGTACCCGGCCAGGATGCTCTGGTCGAGCAGCCATCGGGCGAAGTAGGTGTTGCTGATGTTGTCCATGCGCGCGTCTCTTTCGTGCATGAGCCCCTCCCTGAGGTGCTCGGTGGGCCCGTCATCGGGGCCGGGTGCGGATGGTTCGTTGCGTTGATCTGCGGAATGAGGGCTGCTGTTGGCGGCCGCGTCTATGCCAGGGGGCGCAGGAGCGGTCCGGGGCCGGGTGCCGTGGCGTGTCCGTCTCCGCACAGTGCGGTGAGCACTCTGCTCAGGAGCGCTGCGTCCGGGGCGCCGTCGGGGCGTTGGTGGCTGTCGGGTTGGTGGATGGTGACGTCGCCGGCCTCGGCAAGGTCGGCGATGAGGATGCGGACCACGCCGAGGGGCAAGGCGAGCAGCGCGGCTATTTCTCCGACCGATCTGGCTTCGCGGCACAGCTGGCAGATCTGTCGGTGTGCGGGGGGCCGGCGCTGCACGGCGAGTTCGTCTGCCGCGGTGAAGACCAGGGCTTCGAGGGCGAGTTGGTAGGGCGGTCGGCTGGGGTGTCGGGCATGCAGGGTGTCGGCGGTCATCCGAAGGCCCCGGCGGGGAGGGCGGATGCCCAGGCGGGATGGGCGTGGTGGTGGGTGGGCGTTTGGCGTGCTGCGTTCCACAGGGGGCGGAAGGTTTCCGGCTGACCGTCGAGGGCGCTGACGAGGTGGCCGACCGTGTCGAAGTGTTCGGGGACCTGCGCCTGGTCGATCACGGCGTGGATCTCCTCCAGTGTCAGGGCGTTGTGGGTGCGGGCGCGTATGCGGGCGTAGGAGGGGGTGCAGGCGGCGAGCAGCAGGCCGCGGAGTGCGGCGTTCAGGGTGGAGGGCCCCGGGGCCTGGATGCCGCGGGCGGCGTCCCACAGGGGCCGGACGATCGCCGGGTCGCGGCCGCAGGAGCTGACGATGGTGCGGGTCACGGGCCACGAGGGGACGCGTTCTCCGCTCAGGATGCGGGAGATGTAGGAGGTCGAGACTCCGGCCTCCCCTCCCAGGGCTGTGAGGGTCTTGCCGCTGGTGCGCTGCAGGTGTGACAGGGCGCGGCTGAGCGCGGCTGCGGGGCCGTCGGCGGGCGGTCCGGCGGTGTCCTTGTCGGTGCCCGGATCGCGGGGTGTGGAGGGTGGGCGGGGCGTGCGTTGCCGGGGGATGGGGGGCGCGGGAGCCGTGGGAGTGGTGGGTGCTTGTGGTGGGGCAGGTGCGGCGGGGGGTGTGCGGTCGAGGCGGCGTTGGCGGCTGCGCGCGGTGGCGTCCGACGACAGTTTCCGGCTCACCTTGTCGGTGCCCACGTGCAGGGCCTGTGCGATCTCGGTGCCCGTCTTCTTGCGGTCACGGGCCTGCTGGACGATGGCCGCTTCGATGTCCTCGATGTCCACGCGAACCTCCACGAGCAGGCTGAGTGCCTCGAGCGTCCCGGCGTCACGCACGAGCCGGACGAGGAGCTGTGCCTTGTGGGCGAGGTCTTCGGCGACCTGTATGGCGTAGTCGTCGTGGGCGGCGGTCTCGGGTGGGAGCTTGCTGCGCATCTTGCGATACGCCTTGCCGCAGGACTCGCTGCAGTACTGGCGGGGGCGGCCGGATCCGTGGACCTGGTCCACGGTGTTGGGGCAGCCCGGGTTGGGGCACGGGAGTCCGCCCTGGCCCTTCGGGGTCATGCTGTGTAGTCCCTTTCGGGGATGTGCTGCCGGAAAACCGGTGCACTAAATGGGGGGTTCACAAAGGGCGAGGACGAAATTCCGGGCTCCCGTCGCAGCACGGGATCACGCCCTCACGCTGACCGCGAGGCTCGGGGAGAGGTCGCCTGAAGGCGCCTCCTCCCCGAGCGCGGGGCTCAGATGCGGCAAAGGCGCCGGTAGCGGGCGTAGGAGCCGCCGAGCGCGGACACCAGCAACGGCACCGCCGCGAGCGCCAACGGCGCGTCGAGCGGGCGGAAGACCAGCACGACGCCCAAGACCAGGGCCGCAATGAACTCACCTGCGTACACGTTGACTTGGCTGTCAACCAGAACGCGGTGTTTAGCTGCCCTTCCCCAAGGAATGCTAGCTTCGGGTCCCCACAGCCGGAGACCCATCGGTAACCGGCTGCATGAGTGGTCAGGAGGCATTCGCCCTCCTTGATCGGTTGATCCAACAGTGCGATGCAGTCCCGGTCTTGGTTAGCGGCCGGGCCGGGGCTGCGTTGTCGCGGCGACGGTACCCGCTCACCCATACGGAACTCCACGGCTACAGGGTGTTAATGGGCCTGTTGCGGTTTCCTGATGATTTCCATGCAAGGGCTCGGTCAATTTCAATCAACTACCGGTCCGTAACTCTCAGTTGCCTTCGAGATCCCGCCTACAGGTGCCCATTCGCTCTTCAACGACCACACGTTCGTGACACAACCGACCGCTCCCGCCCGAGCGCCCGACCACTACGCCCGAGACTGTCCCGTCGCGACCTCAGTCCAGCGGGCGCCGCCGGCCGCCACCGCCCGCCCCGTTCAGCGGAATCAGGGTCTCCAGGTGGGCGCCCTTCACCCAGGCGCCCAGCAGGTCTCGGTGCAGGGCCACGATGTCCTGGCGCACGGCCAGACCGAGCGCGGCCTTCGTGAACGTGCGGCAGGTGGTGACGAACAGCGCGACGTCCGCGCCGTGTTCGGGCCGTGCGGTGCCGACGAATCGCTGCATCTCCTGCGAGGACACACTGCGGGCAGGGGCGTACTTCTTGCACTGGACGACGAGTTTGCGGCCATCGGAGAGGTAGCCGATGACGTCGGCACCCAGGTCACCGCTCTTGCCGCTGACGACGACCCGCGTGCAGCCGTCCCGCCGACACAGGTCGGCGACGTGGCGCTCGAACTCCTGCCACGACAGCGCGTCGACCTCCGTCATCGTCAACTCCCGCTCCCGGGCCTCCTCCTGAGCCCGCCATGTGCGGTCCTGACTGACCGCGAGACGGCGCGCGCGCCACAGCCCCCACCCGACCCCGCCCACCACAGCCACGGCGAACACGGCCACGAGGACGGGCCACACCGCCGCCCAGTGCCCGACCACCCACACCGCGGCGACCGCCACCACCACCGCGCCCCAGACCTGAAGCTGCCTGCGCGTCCGCTTCTTCAGGCACCGTCGTCGCCGTCGTGCTGCCACTACTCCCCCTCCCAACGCCCGTGCTCCGCAGCGCCAGAGTCGCGTTCCGCCCCGTCGACAGGCCCGGGCCTCTGTGCTCACCGCTGCTCGACCCGGATCCGGTACGAAACCATCGGCTCTGGGTTGTCCCAGCCCGGAAGGCACACCATCCACCAGGAGTACGGCCACACCTTCCTGCCGTAGCGCGCTCGTGTTCCTCCACCCATGGAATGTCCGCCTCTCCCTGCGGACCAACCGCCGCCCACGTACTGGCCCCAGCAACTGGCCTCGAAGCAGCTTCCAGAAGGCACCGCGCTGTTGAACGACTTGCGCAGTCGGTACCGCGCACTCACAACGCAGGGGTAAGACACACTCCTACACACTGTGGCTCTGGCCAGGGTCAATTCCCTGGCCAGAGCCACAGCGACTAGAGACCTACGGATCGCCGTACCGCGTGCACGAGCTACCCCCGCAATGCCGGAATCACAGTCCCGCCATACCCGTCAATGACCGCCTCCCGGGCATCATGCATGGCATACACGGCGAACTGATCCACTCCCAGTTCCCTCAACTCCCGCAACTTCGAGACGTGTTGTTCGGCCGTCCCGATCACACAGAACCGATCCACGATGTCATCCGGCACAAACGCGGTATCCGGATTCCCAGCCCGCCCGTGATGGGCATAGTCGTACCCCTCCCGCGCCTTGATGTACTCAGTAAGCGCCTCCGGTACGAGCCCCGAGTGCTCCCCGTACTTCGCCACCAGATCGGCGACATGGTTGCCCACCATGCCCCCGAACCACCGGCACTCATCCCGCGCATGAGCCAAAGCAGCAGCCGAGTCGTCCTCCGTCAGATACGCAGGCGCCGCCACACAGATCGTCACGTCACCCGGGTCCCGCCCCGCAGCCACAGCCGCATCCCGCACCGCCTTGACCATCCACTCCGTCAGGAACGGATCAGCCAGCTGCAGGATGAAGCCATCCGCTTCCTCCCCCGCCATCTTCAGCGCCTTCGGCCCGTACGCCGCCATCCACACCGGGAGTTCGGCCCCCGGCTTGATCCACGGGAACTTGACCGGCGTACCCCCACCCGGGTCCGCCTCCTCCCCCGACCCCAGCGCCCGGATGACCTTCATGGCCTCGCTGATCTTCGCCAGCGTGTTGGGCTTCCGCCCCGCCACCCGCATCGCGGAGTCGCCGCGCCCGATCCCGCACACGGTCCGGTTGCCGAACATGTCGTTCAAGGTCGCGAACGTCGACGCCGTGACCTCCCACGTCCGCGTCCCCGGATTCGTCACCATCGGCCCGACGATCATCCGTTCCGTCTGCGCCAGGATCTGGCTGTAGATGACGAACGGCTCCTGCCACAGCACCGAGGAGTCGAAGGTCCAGCCGTAGCGGAAGCCCGCCCGTTCCGCGCGCTTCATCAGGCTGATCACCTGTGAGGCCGGCGGGTCCGTCTGCAGTACGAGTCCGAAGTCCATGCCCACGTTGTCCGTCCTTCCGCCTTGCGCCCCCGTTGACCGATGTGCCAAATCCCCCGTTGTCTCCCCCTGACCGGCTAGCCGACGCACCGGCTTACCGACGTACCAGCTAGCCGACGTATTGGCTAACCGACGTACTGAGTCGTCCCCCGCGCCACATACGCCCCATGCCCGGCCCGCCCCTTGAACTCCCGCCCCTCAATGACCACTTCACCCCGCGACAGCACCGTCTCCACCTGCCCGGTGACCCGCTTCCCCTCGTACGCCGAGTAGTCGACGTTCATGTGATGCGTGGCCGCCGACATCACCTGTTCCGCCGCTGGGTCGTACACGACCACGTCCGCATCCGCGCCCGGCGCGATCGTCCCCTTCTTCCCGTACAGGCCGAACATCCTCGCCGGCGACGCGCACGCGATCTCGATCCACCGCCGCCGCGAGATGTGACCGTCCACCACCGCCTGGTGGAGGAGATCCATGCGGTTCTCCACCCCCGGCAACCCATTCGGGATCTTCGAGAAGTCGCCCCGCCCTAGCTCCTTCTGACCCACGAAGCAGAAGGGACAGTGATCCGTCGACACCACCTGCAGGTCGTTCGTCCGCAGCCCCCGCCACAGCGCCGCCTGATGCTCCCTCGGCCGCAGCGGCGTCGAGCACACGTACTTCGAGCCCTCGAAGTCCGGCTCCGCCAAGTTGTCCGTCGACAGGAACAGGTACTGCGGGCACGTCTCACCGAACACCGGCAACCCGGCATCCCGCGCCCGCGCCAGCTCCTCCACCGCTTCCTCCGCCGATACGTGGACGACGTACAGCGGAGCGCCCGCCACCCGCGCCAGCTGGATCGCGCGGTGCGTGGCCTCCGCCTCCAGCAGGACCTTGCGGACCTCGCCGTGGTAGCGGGGGTCCGTCTCGCCGCGCGCCAGGGCCTGTTCCACCAGCACGTCGATCGCGATGCCGTTCTCGGCGTGCATCATGATCAGGCCGCCGTTCGTCGACGAACGCTGCATCGCCCGCAGGATCTTGCCGTCGTCGCTGTAGAAGACGCCCGGGTACGCCATGAACAGCTTGAACGACGTGATCCCTTCCTCCACCAGCAGATCCATCTCCTTCAGCGACGACTCGTTCACGTCGGAGAGGATCATGTGGAAGCCGTAGTCGATCGCGCACTTGCCGTCCGCCTTCGCGTACCAGGCGTCCAGGCCCGCCCGGAGCGGCTGGCCGACCGTCTGGACCGCGAAGTCCACGATCGTCGTCGTGCCGCCCCACGCCGCCGCCTGCGTACCCGTCTCGAAGGTGTCCGAGGCGAACGTGCCGCCGAACGGCAGCTCCATGTGCGTGTGCGCGTCGACCCCGCCCGGGATCACGTACTTGTCGGTCGCGTCGATCACGCGGTCCGCCGTCCAGGACTCGGCCGCGGTACTCCCCTGCGCCGCGAGCGCGGCGATGCGGCCGTCCTCGATCAGTACGTCCGCGTGGATCTCCTCCGCGGCGGTGATGACGAGACCGCCGCTGATCAGGGTGCGGTTGTTGCTCATGGTGGTGCGCTCCCTTTCCTACGACCGACTTCTACTCCTACGACCGACTTCTCCGCATCGCGCGACGAGGCCGGTGCCTCGCGCGACGACACGGGTGGCTCGTACGACTTCTGCGCCTCGCACGACTCGTGCGGCGCGCACTTCGACGTCTCGTACGCGCCCGAAGTTGCTGAACTACACGCTCCGCAGCGCCCCTTCGAGGATCGAAGCCCCCTCCTCCGCCTCCGCCACCGTCAGCGAAAGCGGCGGCGCGATCCGCAGCACACTCGTGTCGTGGCCGCCGCCCTTGCCGATGAGGAGGCCGCCTTCCCGCGCTGCCTCCAGGACAGCGCCCGCCGCCCGCGGGTCCGCCTCGCCCGTCTCGGGGTTGATGAGCTCGATGCCCAGCATCAGGCCACGGCCCCTGACCTCCCGTACGACGGGAAGCTGGGCGCAGATCGCCCGCAGCCGCTCGATCAGGAGGCCGCCGACGCGCCGGGCGTTGCCCTGGAGGTCGTGCTCCAACAGATACGTGAGATTGGCCAGGCCCGCGGCCATCGTGACCGGCGAACCGCCGAACGTCGAGATCGAGTTGGAGTCGAGCGAATTCATGACCTCCGCTCGCGCCACCACGCCGCCGATCGACATACCGTTCCCGATGCCCTTGGCGAAGGTGAGGATGTCGGGCGGGCCGCTCGCCCCGTGGGCCTGCCAGCCCCAGAAGTGGTCGCCGGTGCGGCCCCAGCCCGTCTGGACCTCGTCCGAGATCCACAAGATGCCGTGCTCGTCGAGGACTTCGCGGAAGGCCGCGTACAGACCGTCCGGTGGGGACGTGAAACCGCCTACGCCCTGGATGGGTTCGGCGATCAGCGCCGCCGCTCCGCCGCGCGCCTGGCCGAGCATGTCCCGCAGGTCCGCGACGCACGCCGAGATGAACTCGCCGTCGCCCAGGCCCGCGTACGGGCCGCGGCCGCGCACGCCCCCGTGCACGTACAGCGTCTGGAGCCCCGTCAGGCTCGTCGGGGACCATGACTGGTTGCCCGTGATGCCGACCGCCGTGAACGAACGGCCGTGGTAGCTGTTGCGCATCGCCAGGATCTGGTTCGAGCGGCGGTGTGCGGTCGCGAGGAGCAGGGCCGTGTCGTTGGCCTCCGTGCCCGATGTCGTGAAGAAGACGCGGGCGTCCGGGATACCCGACAACTGGGCTACGCGCTCCGCCAGTTCGATCATCGGGCGGTTCAGGTAGAGCGTCGAGGAGTGGATGATGCGGCCTGCCTGCTCGCTCACCGCCTTCGTCACTTCGGGCAGCGCGTGGGCCGTCATCGTCGTCAGGATGCCGCCGAAGAAGTCGAGATAGCGATTCCCGTCGGCGTCCCAGACGTGGCGGCCCTCGCCGTGGGTGAGTTCGAGGGGGCGGTCGTAGTAGAGCGCGAGCCAGTCGGGGAGCACCGTCTTGTGGCGGCCCAGCAAGTCCTTGCCAACGTCTGTGTTCACGGCTGCACCAGTCCTTCGTACGCGTCGGGGCGGCGGTCGCGGTAGAACGCCCACTGTTGGCGTACTTCCTCGATCAGGCCCAAGTCGAGGTCCCTGACGAGGAGTTCCTCCGCCTTGTCGTCGGCGACCTCGCCGACGAACTGGCCGCGCGGGTCCACGAAGTACGAGGTGCCGTAGAAGTCGTTGTCGCCGTACTCCTCGACGCCTACGCGGTTGATCGCGGCCACGAAGTATTCGTTCGCCACGGCCGCCGCCGGCTGCTCCAGCTGCCAGAGGTATGCCGACAGGCCGCGGGAGGTCGCGGAGGGGTTATAGACGATCTGTGCGCCGTTCAGGCCCAACTGCCGCCAGCCCTCCGGGAAGTGGCGGTCGTAGCAGATGTAGACGCCGACCTTGCCGACCGCCGTGTCGAAGACCGGCCAGCCGGCGTTGCCCGGCTTGAAGTAGTACTTCTCCCAGAAGCCCTTCACCTGCGGGATGTGATGCTTGCGGTACTTGCCGAGGTAGCTGCCGTCGGCGTCGATCACGGCCGCCGTGTTGTAGTAGAAGCCGGACTGTTCGACCTCGAAGACGGGGACGACGATCACCATGCCGGTCTCGCGGGCGAGTTCGCGCATGCGGGCCACGGTCGGGCCGTCCGGTACGGGCTCGGCCCAGCGGTAGTGCTCGGGCTCCTGCACCTGGCAGAAGTACGGGGCGTTGAAGACCTCTTGGAAACCGATGATCTTCGCGCCCTGCCGGGCCGCCTCGCGGGCGTGTTCCTCATGTTTGGCGATCATGGATTCGGTGTCGCCGGTCCAGGTCGCCTGGACCAGTGCGGCGCGTACGACGTTGGCCATGAGCTCCGCTCCTATATCTGCCCTTGAGGGGACGTCAGAGAGCCTCTACGCCCGTAGACTTGGTGCGTAGACAGATGAACGTATGCCTCAGCGAGGGCCTTGCCAAGACCATCGCCGTGAACCGGCCGAGTCGATCATGTTTCGCACTCGGGCGGGTCAGAAGAGGACCTTCTCGATCAGCCGGTCGCTGCATGTGGATCACGCGGTCAACCGCCGCTACGTGGTACGCGGCAGGGCACACGTCACGTGTTGAAACCCGCCACGCGCAGCGCGTGCACCAGGTCCCAGTGGTGCTCGTCCGACACCCCTTGCGCGGTCTCGAGAAGGACCGGAATCAGCCGGTACGGATCGGTGTGCGCGCACGCCGCCACCTCCTCCGGCGCCCGCACACGCACATACGCGTCCAGCAGCGCCCGCGCCTCCCTCCCGCGCCCCGCGTCGTCGAGCGCGAGCACGGCCTCGGCGATGTCCGAGGCGGGCCGGGCCACGCCCTGCCGCAGCAGCTTCCGGCAGTCCTCGGCCCGCCCCGACCCGGCGAGCGCGTCGGCCACGGCCACGAGCCGGTCGGGCGGCAGCGAGGCGGCCTCCCAGAGCAGGGTCGCCCAGTCGGCGCCGAGGCCCGCGCGGTGCAGCTCGACCGCGAACAGCGGCAGCCGGGCGGCGGGCCAGGCCGCTGCCTCGACGAGCACGCCGTGCGCCTCGCCGCTGCGGCCCTCTCCGCGGAGGCGGATGAGGGCGGCGACGGCTTCGGCCACGGCGTCGGGGGATGTGAGGTGTTGTGCTTCTGTGGCTGGGGCGTGCGGGTCTGTGGGTGCGGGGTGCTGGCCGGGACCGGGGCCGGTGCCAGATCCAGTGCCGGATCCGGGGAGACCTCCGCTCCTGCCACCGTCGTCGTCGCTGTGCGCGAACCTGGCGCCGCGCGGCGAGCATGCCCCTGCGGGCTGCGGGGCGCCCTCCGACGGTACGGAGACGGGGTCGGGGCCGGCGTCCCGGCCGCCGCCGAACCCGCCGAGCCCGGCGAACCGGGCGCCGCCGCGGCCCCGCTTGCGCGGGCGCGCTTCAGGGGCGGGTTCCGGACCGGGACCGGGACCGGGGTGATCATCTGCGGGCTCGCGGGGCTCGGGGACGCGCTCGCGTACCGATGAGCCAGTGTCATCAGCCTCCGGAGGGTCCTGCCACCCCTTAACATCGTCACCACCGTGCTCCGCATCCACGACGAAGGTCGGATGCCCACCCCACCCCCCTCCCCGCTCCCCGTCCCGCTCCCTTTCCTCCAGCCTCTCGATCCGCTCCCGCAGCTCATCGCAGCGCGCGCTGGCCCGCTCGTGGTCGTCCCGCACCCAGGCCAGGTCGAGGTTGAGCCGGTCGGTCTCGTCGGCGGTGGCGGCGGACGCGAGGGAGCTGGTCAGTTCCTGCTGGCGTTCGACGGCGTACCGCTGTTCCTGGAGCATCAAGTCGAGCCGCTCACCGAGGAGTTGGCGGGCGCCGGGCCGGGCGTCGTAGGCCGTGAGCGAGGCGCGGTGCAGCTCGCGCGCGAGGCCGGTCTCGCGTTCGGCCTCCGGTATGCCGCGGTCGGCCGCGAGGTCGTGGAGGAGCGCCTGCACGACGTCCCAGGGCGGCACCTCCGCCCCCTCCAGGCAGGCCCGCATCCCGTCAGGGTCGCGCTGCCAGAACACGCCGCACCAGCCGGCGCCTTGGTCGAGTCGCGCCAGCAGATCCCGTAGATAACGTGCGAACTCCCCTACGTGATCCGGGAGTTGTCCCACTGCCATGTTGAGCCGCCCACCCCGTGCGGAGACTGGAGTCTTCCGGTCCGGAAGATAACACCAGTCGTGTTACGGGACGACTACACGCAGTTTTCCGGCACCGGCAGGAGCAGGCTACGCGCCCCCACCCTCACACCGGTACCAGTGCGCACCGACTCATTACTTCATCGAGGGAGAGGCCGAGGGCGCCGGCGATCGCCGCGACGGTGAAGAAGGCGGGGGTAGGAGCCCGCCCGGTCTCGATCTTGCGTAGCGTCTCGGCGGAGAGCCCGGCGGTGGCGGCGATCTCCACCATGCTTCGCTCGCCACGGGCGGCGCGCAGCAGCTGCCCGAGCCGCTCGCCGCGTTCACGCTCTTCGGGGGTCAGAGGGGTCCGCACCATGCCCCCATTCTAATACCGGTCCTCGCGCCACCCTCCAGAGATCCACCCCCAGCCCCCAAGGCGCACCCTCAGCGACCACACCCCATTCAAATACCGGTATAGTTATTGGCATGGTGGAACTCAAGACAGACACATCGATCGAGGCGATGCGCGCGGCGGGCCGCGTCGTGGCCCAGGCGCTCACGGCGGTACGGGAAGCGGCAGCCGTCGGCGTCTCGCTCCTCGAACTGGACGAGGTCGCGCACAAGGTCCTGCGCGAGGCGGGCGCTACGTCCCCCTTCCTCGGCTACCGCCCCTCCTTCGCCCCCACGGCTTTCCCCGCAGTCCTCTGCGCGTCCGTGAACGACGCGATCGTGCACGGCATCCCGACCGACTACCGGCTTCGCGACGGCGACCTCCTCTCCGCCGACTTCGGCGCCCTCCTGAACGGCTGGGCGGGCGACTCGGCGATCAGCTTCACGGTCGGTACGCCGCGCCCGGAGGACGTCCACCTCATCGAGACCTCGGAGCGAGCCCTCGCCGCCGGGATCGAGGCGGCGGTCGTCGGCAACCGCATCGGCGACATCGCCCACGCCATCGGCACGGTCTGCCGCGACGCCGGATATGGCATCCCGCAGGACTTCGGCGGCCACGGCATCGGCCGCCACATGCACGAGGACCCGGGCGTCCCGAACGAGGGCCGCCCCGGCCGCGGCATGCCCCTGCGTCACGGGATGGTCATCGCCATCGAGCCGATGCTCATCGCCGGCGGCATCGACGACTACCACGCGGCCCCTGACGGCTGGACCCTCCGCACGAACGACGGCAGCCGGGCGGCGCACTCGGAGCACACGGTGGCGATCACAGAGGAGGGGCCGCGGATTCTGACGGTGCTGTAACCGATTGACGGGGCTGTGACCGACGACCGCACCGAAACCTCTGGGGGTTCGGTTGGCGCTCAGGGCGCGATGAGACCCGCGTTCGTCGGTGCGAACCCGCAGTCGTCGAAGTAGAAGTCCCGCAGCTCGTCGTCAAAGTCCACGTGCAGCCATTCGCATACGGCCGCGCAGACCCAGCCCAGACTGTGGCGTCGAACCTGCGTCAGCCAGTCGATGTCCATGATCCGGTGACCGAAGCCCTCCGCGTGCAGTGCATCGACGGCCGCGTTGTCGAAGCCGCCTCGCCACTCGTACGTGATCGTCATGCCGCGAACGTAGGGCGGCGGGGCCGACGAGCGTCGACTGATGGCTGGCGACTGGTAATTGGTGGCTGATGGCTGATGGCCACCTGACCGCACTGTGACACTCCCGGGACACCACCGGCTTCGCGCATTCGTACGATGCCGGGGTGACACACGAGATCATCGACTACGGACAGTTCGCGGACCGGCTGAGGCGTCAGGAGGGGCGCCCGCGCTGGGAGTTGCTGGCAGAAGTCCAGCGCGAGTGGGGCTTCGAGGACCCGGGCGGCGAGCCCGGGCACTCGCGCTGGGGCGGGGAGAACCAAAAGCACGGCATCGACTGGGAGTTGCCGATACCCGTCGCGCTCAACGAGTGGTGGGACTCACCGCTCAACTCCTTCGCCTTCAACCCCCGTCTGTACTGGGTCCACACGCAGTGGCCGCCGAAGATCTCCGACCTCGACGTCACCGCGGGCGGCAGCCTCATCGGCCCCGACGACGACACCCGCGTCTGCGTCTTCATGTCCGAGTACCACTACGCCCACGAGTGGGGCTACTTGGCAGCCGAGGCCGAGCACCCCGACCCCAAGGTGCTCGTCAGCCTCAACGGCGAGTGGGTGGTCCAGAGCCGTTCGCTCTCCGAGTTCCTGATGCAGCTGGCCTTCGAGCGGATGCCCGCGCACTACGGCTACTCGCTGCGCGTCGGCCGCGACACCGTCGAAGCCGACCGCGAGATCGTCCGGCGCCTTGAGTCCTCCTACACGGATCTCGGTCTCCTCCCCTGGCAGGAGATGCACACGGACGCCCTCTCATACGGAGCTCCGGACGCCGTCATACGTCACGGGCGCGGCCGGGGCGCCGACCGCCCGATCGTCATCAACGCCCGCACGCGCGAGGCCCTCACCGACGTCGCCCGGACCCTGGGCCTGGAGTGGACCGACAAGGACGTCAAGGGCCCATCCGAGGTCCCGCGCCCACTGGAGAACCTCAACCCGGCCGCGCTCCCGGAGGGCGAGCGAGACCCGCGCGGCCGCTGGGCGGTCGTCGCTCGCGGCTACCCCCAGCCGACCGCCGTCCCCGGCGCCGCGGCCGCGCTCGTCGAACTCCCGGGCGCCGTACGGTCGGTGGCCGCCGACGAGGGCGCCCTGACCCTCGCCGCCGGCGACACGGAGGGCGTCGTCCACGTCCGCGAGACCGACGACGAAGACCCCGAGACCATCGCCCTCCCCCTGCACCGCGCCCCGGTGACGGCCCTGACCTGCGTACGACTCGAAAGCGGCAAGCGGTGGGTGTTCAGCGGCGACGCGAACGGCGTGATCCGCTTCTGGCCCACGCGCCGCAAGCCGCTGCGCGCACCGCTGGACCGCAGGAGTACGCCGGTGACGGCGCTCGCCGCGGCGCTGCTCCCGACGGGCCCCGCGCTGGCCGTCCTGTGGCAGGACGGCCTCCTCCGCGTCCGGGACCTGGCCACCGACGACGTCGCCAACCTCCGCCTCGGCACGGGCATCAGGTTCCTCGGCCTCGACCCGGACGGCACGCTGCACACCACCGACGCCGAGGGCACCTCCTCGCTCCGGCTCGACCTGGAGAAGCTGTGGCCGGTGCGGGGCATGCGGCTGCGCATGGATGACATCGACTGGGGCTCGCTGTGGACCGCACGCGGCCCCGGCCACCAGATTCCGGACCTGATCGTGAAGGTGGGTTCGGACGACAAGAAGACGGCGATGGACGCGGTGCACGACCTGTACCGCCTGCTCGTCTCCAAGGAGGCGTCCTCGACCGCGGCGGTCCCCGCGATCCCCTTCCTTGCCGAGCTGATGACAGACCCCGACAACCAGGCCCGCTCCACTCTGCTCCTGCTCATCGCGGACCTCGCGGATGTGCGGGAGGCACGCGGAGGGCGTGGCGATGCTCAACTCGCGGCGGTACGGCAGACGTTGCCGATGTTGCGCTACCTGCATGACGATCCGGCGGGGCCGATTCGGTGGGCGGCCAATGAGTTGGAGCAGAACTGTTCGCGGGGGCCGGAGTCCTGAGTCCGGCCCTGGCGTCCTGAGCCGACGCCGGTGGAACACGACCCTGACCCCTTCTGCGATCACCGTGTGGTCGCAGAAGGGGGCAGGGCCCAGGTAATCGCCGTCACGCCCCCCTTTGCGCTTCGCCGGGCGAGCGCAGCGGCGTCAGGAGGACGGAGCGGGCTCGCGGAACGCGGCGAGCAGCGTGGTCTCCAGGACGGACGGGGCCTCGCCGACCTTGAGGCGACGCGTCCCGGCCTCGGCCGCCGCGCTGTGCAGCAGGCTGTAGAAGACGGTGACGAGCCAGGTGCGCGGCAGGTCGGTGCGGAAGGCACCCTCCTCCTGGCCCCGGGCGATCAGCCGGTCGACCCGGTCGAGGACCTTGCGGTGCTGGCGCCGCCTGCGGGGCTCGCCGATCAGGCCCTGGGAGGCGGTCAGCAGGAAGGAGTGGCGGTCCAGCAGACGCCAACAGGAGCGCACCATCCGGGCCATGGCCTCGTCCGCGGGACCGTTGTCCAGGTCCTGGGCCTCCAGGGCCGCGTCGGCCTCGCTCACCGCATACGCGAGGACGGCTTCGAACAGCTCCTCGCGCGAGGGGAAGTGCGCGTACAGCGTGACCCTGCTGACCCCTGCCGCCTGGGCGATCGCGGTCATGCTGGCGTTCGGGTCGTCCCGGAAACACTCCAGCCCCGCCTTCACGATGGCCTCGATGCTGCGTTCGGCGTCGGCGCGGCGCTTCGGCCCCGCTCCGGCTCCGCCCTTACGCACGTCGGCCGAGCCGTGCGTCCGCGGTTCCTGACGGCTGGGTTGCGTGGACATGGAGCGAGGTTACGTCACTCCTTCTGCCGCGCAGGACGGGGCGGCGCGGGCGCCTTTCCCGTAGGGGGCAGGGGTACCGGTGGCTTCCCCTTGGAGAGCACGGGCACGAACACGGGCAACCCTGGTCCTGGACTTCGTCCGCCGTGCTCGTGACCGCCCCGCGGGACTGCGATTCCCTCACGGTTACCGCCCGGAGGACAGAAAACCCTAACAGGGTTGTACGGATTGCCGAGATGAAGAGGCGGCAACGGCGCCCATCGGGCCCACCGCACGGGCTCTCGACCGGCACGGAAGACACCTCATAACCTTTACACTCTTGTTCGCGTTCAGTGTCGAGAGCTACGGTGGGCGGCCAGACAATCCTTACACCACCGTTAGGGATCAGGAGCGCCAGTGACCCAGGAGAGCCCGAGCAGTGGGCACCGCCACCCGGACGTGCACGACACGGCCCACCACGACAGGGACAGACACGGCACGGACAGACACGACACGGACAGGCACGACGCAGGCGGGCACGGCACAGGCGGGCACGCATCGCCGCCCGCGCCCCACCGCTGGGCCACGCTGGCCCTCCTGTGCATGGCCCAGTTCATGCTCATCGTCGACGTCACGGTCATCAACGTCGCCCTGCCCTCCATGGGCCAGGAACTCGGCCTCAGCCCGGGGCAGATGACCTGGGCCGTCACCGCGTACACCCTCTGCTTCGGCAGTCTCCTGCTGCTCGGCGGGCGGGCCGGGGACGCGGTGGGCCGCAAGCGCATGTTCCTGGCGGGACTCGTCGTCTTCACCGCCGCCTCCCTCCTCTCGGGCCTCGCCGGGAACGGGGAGACGCTCATCGCGGCACGAGCCGGCCAGGGCGTGGGGGCGGCCATGCTGTCGCCCACGGCGATGGCCATCATCACCTCGACCTTCCACGGCTCGGAGCGCACCCGGGCCCTGGGGGTCTGGGCCGCGATCGGCGGCAGCGGGGCGGCGTTCGGCGTGCTCCTCGGCGGGCTGCTGACCTCAGGGCCGGGCTGGGAGTGGATCTTCTTCATCAACGTCCCGATCGGGATCGTGGTCTTCCTCAGCGTCGCGACGCTGTTCAAGGAGACCGCAACACCCGCGCCTCACGGCCACGGCCATGACCACGGGCACAGGGACGGGGACGGGGACGGGGACGGGGACGGGCACAAGCATGGTCACGGCCACGAGCACGGGCACGGCGGCGCGCAGCCCGTACGGGGCATCGACCTGCCCGGCGCGGTCACCATGACGGCCGCCCCCGGCCTCCTGATCTACGGCCTGGTCCAGGCACGGGACGACGGCTTCGGCGCCGCCTCCGCACTGCTCCCGCTCCTCGGTGCCCTCGTGTGCGCCATCGCCTTCGTCCTCACCGAACGCACCGTGCGCGCACCGCTGGTGCGCCTCGCGGTCCTCACGCGCCGCAACCTGGCCGCGGGAGGGCTGGTGATGCTGGCGGCGTCCGGCGTCCTGATCTCGATGTTCTTCCTGTGCTCCCTCTACCTGCAGGACGTGCTCGGCCTGGGTGCCCTCAAGACCGGCCTCGTCTTCCTGCCGGTGGCCGTGGTCATCACGCTCGGCGCGCACTTCAGCTCCCACGCCATCGCCACGTTCGGCTGGCGCCCCGTGGCCACCACGGGCTTCCTGCTGTCGGCCGCGGGCAGCTTCCTCCTGTCGCGCGTCGACGAGAGCGGCAGCGCGTGGACCCAAGTCCTGCCCGGATTCACGCTCGTGGCCCTCGGCCTCGGCGCAGGATTCGTGTCGGCGACGACAACCGCGATGAACGGCATCCCGCACTCCGACCTGGGCCTGGCCTCCGGGCTCGTCAACACCTGCCACGAGTTGGGCTCCGCCCTGGGCGTGGCCGTCGTCGCGGCCGTCGCAGGCGCGAGCCTGGAGACCGGTGGGCGCACGCCGCCGCCGGTGAACGGATTCAGCAGCGCATACCTGGCCTGCGCGATCATCTCGCTCGCCGCCGCAGCACTCAGCACCCTGCTCCTCCCCCGCGGCCGCCCCGACCCCTCCCAGGGCCCTGTGTTCGCACACTAGATGCCGCCTCCCGAGGGTGAGCTGCGGCAACCGCCTCGTACAGCCGGAACCGCGTCACCAAGTGCGATCTTGTGCAGCGAAATTGCAGCAAAACAGGCGACGGAATCACGCCGCCTGGCTCGATCAATTCGGCTGCGAAGAAAGGGAAATGAGGCCGAAACAGAAGCGAAACACACTGCCTCGAGATCGCACTTGATCACGCCTTCTTGCTGCCCTAAGGTTCAGGTCACCCCAAGATCAGTTGGCGGGGAATCAGTATGGAACAAAGGGGGAGGTGGCATGGAAGTAGTCCGAATTCCCGGAATCGAGGGGCGGGCGCTGAGGGCGGTGATTCCCTCCGGTGCCGCACGTTCCGTCAGAATCGGAACGTTGGGTCCGGGCGGCACCAGTAGTGAGCACATCGCACAGTTGATGTTGCGCTGCATCGGTGATCCCGGGGGCTTCGATGTCGTCCTGAAGGACACCTTCGAGCAGTGCCTGGGCGACCTCGTCGGGGAACTCATAGATCTCGCCCTGGTGCCTCACGCCTATTCAAATATCAACGCTTTCTATATGCATCCGGCCTTGCGGCCAGTGAGCGTATTTCATGGGAGTACGCCGGAATACGGCCTCGCCACACGGGTCGACTTCGCCTTCGATGAGGAACTGCTGCACACCGAGACAGTCGTCACCCACCCCGCACCCATTCCGATGCTGGAGCACTACATCGACGGGCCGGTACATATCGTCACCGTCACCTCCACGAGTCAGGCGGCCGGACACGTGGCCGACGGACGCTACAACATCGCCCTGACGAACGAACAGGCCGTCGAGCAGTACAACTTGAAGTTCGTTCGCAGATTCTCACGGATTCCCATGACCTGGACGGTTTTCTCAAGGCGAAAGGCTGGAGATGTCCACGCTGGAAATGTCCACGGACGTGCATGAACGGCCCTACTTCCCGGCCGCCGACGCGGCCCTGCACGACAACGGCGTGCGCACCGAGTCGTACCGGCGGGACGACACCGAGGTGAGGATCTCTCATCTGGCGCCCGGCGCCGTCTTCGACGGTGAGTCCAGCGCCGAGGCACGCGTCGGGATGGTCGTGCGCGGCGAGCTCTCCGTGACGGTCGGAGACGTGACGAAGCCGATGAAGGCCGAGTACGACGTCTTCGTCGCCCCGCCCGGCGTCAGCTTCTCCGTGACGAACCCGTCCCCGTACGAGACCGTCCTCCTGGAGATCAAGCGCAACAAGCCCGGGGAGAACTACCCCGCCCCGGGCGGCTATTTCCTCGAACCGCTCGAGTCCCGCAAGTTCGTGGGGATGGACGTCACGTTCTTCCTGGCGGACTGGATCGAGCTCATGATCGCCGACATCCCCGCCGGCGGCGAGATGCCGTACCACAAGCACTCGCACGAGCAGATCGGGACGTGCCTGGAAGGGCGTTACGAGATGAACGTCGAAGGCTCCACGCATGAATTGCTGTTCGGCGGCACCTACTTCTGCGCGAGCCAGGAGGGGCACGGAGCGGCGAACCCCAACACCGCCTTGGCGCGCTCCCTCAACATCTTCATCCCGCCGCGCTACCACCGGGTCCCCAAGCAGAGCGCGGAGCAAGGCGCCGACCAAGGCGCGGAGCAGGAAACCGAGCAGGGAGCCGGGTGACCCGGCTGGCCATCGTCCTCGGGGCGAGCCGGGGTATCGGGCGCGCGACCGCACTGCGCCTGAGCTCGAAGGGATACGCGACGGTCCTGTGTGCCCGAAACCGGAACGACCTGGAGAAGGTCGCCGCGGAGGCATCCGGCGGACCCGCTCCGCACATCGTTCCGGGCGACATCACCTCGCCTGCTTTCCGGGCCGAACTGATCGACGCGGTCGACCGCCGGTTCGGAAGGATCGATGTGCTGGTCAACAACGCGCCGGGCCCGGCCCCGGGCGCCTTCGACAGCGTGTCCGCCGACGCCATCGGGCCGGCGATGGAACAGAAGCTCGTGCCGTACCTGGATCTGGTCAGAACCACGGCGCCGGTCATGATCCGTAACGAATTCGGACGGATCGTCAACATCGTGGGCAACATCGGGAAAGAGCCGGCCCCCGGAATGTTCCTCTCCGGCCTGGTGAACGCAGCCGTCGCGAACGCGAGCAAATACCTGGCGCATCAGTACGCCAGACACAACGTCACCGTGAACTGCGTGCACCCCGGAGTCATCCGCACCCAGCGCTACGACCGCGCCGTGCAGCACATGAGCCATACCGGCGCGATGTCTCTGCAGGAGGCCGAGGACCGGCTGCGCCGGGCGATCCCCATGGACCGGCCCGGGTCCGCCGATGAAGTCGCAGCCCTCATCGGCTTCCTGTCGTCCGAGGACGCCTCCTATCTGACCGGACAGCAGATATCCGTCGACGGCGGCCAATTGACATGCGTATGAGAGGAGACGGATACGTGTTCCAGGACAAGGTGGTCATCGTCACCGGTGCCGCATCCGGGATCGGCCGACAGACCGCGATCGAATTCGCCCGGCAGTCCGCGAAGGTCGTCGTCGCGGACATCGACGAAAAGGGCGGCAACGACACCGTCGCCCAACTCAAGGACGACGGACACGAAGCCGTCTTCGTGACCACCGACCTGACCGTCGAAGCGGACTGCGCGCACCTCGTCGCCACCGCCGCCGAGACCTTCGGCCGGCTCGACATCCTCGTCAACAACGCCGGAATCGAAGTCACCACGCCCCTGCACGAGTTGCCGGAGCACGAGTGGGACAGGCTGGTCGACACCAACCTGAAGAGCATGTTCCTCTGCTCCAAGCACGCGCTGCGCCAGATGATGCCGGCGGCGGGTGGCTCCATCGTGAACGTCTGCTCCGTCAGCGGCCTGGTGGCCTGGCCCGGCATAGCCGCCTACAACGCCACCAAGGGCGGTGTGCTGATGCTGACCAAGTCGCTCGCCACCGACTACGCGCAGTACAACATCCGCGCGAACTGCGTATGCCCCAGCATCATCGACACCCCGATGACGGACGTCTCCAACGGCCATGACGCGGCCGTCAAGGCAGAGAAGGCGAAGCTGAATCCGATCGGCCGCCTCGGCACGCCCGAGGATGTCGCCCACGCGATTCTGTTCCTCGCGTCGGACAAGTCCTCGTTCATCACGGGCACCGCGCTCACCGTCGACGGCGGCTACACGGCCATCTAGGCCGGTCGTTCCCCGTACCAAGTTCGGCCTTTCCCCCGTATTCCCCCGTATTCCCCCCGTACCAAGTTCGTTCTTTCCCTGCACCAAAAGGAAGGTTGGCCGGAGTGTCGGACCGTTGGAACGGCGAGGAGCGCCCGAGCGGGTTCCCGCTCCTGACCGTCCTCGCCCTGATGGCGGGCATCTTCGCCGTCGGCTCCGAGGAGTTGGTGGTCTCACCGCTGCTCGTGGGCATGGCCGAGTCGTTCGACGCGTCAGTGGCCCTGATGGCCCTGTCGGTCAGCGTGTACGGCATCGCGACGTCGGTCGGAGCCCTGATCTTCGCTCCTCTCGGCGACCGGGTGTCGCGTCGGCTCAGCCTGACGATCGGGATGGCGATGTTCGTCCTGGGAACCGTGCTGTGCGCGTTCGCCACCAGCCCTGCTCTGCTGTTCACGGGACGGGCCCTGGCCGGCCTGGCGACGGGCGCCTTCGTGCCGACGGCCTACGCCTTCGTCGGTGACCAGATCCCGTACGGGCACCGCGCCCGCGCCATGGGCATCCTCGTGTCGAGCTGGTCGCTGTCGCTCGTGCTGGGCGTGCCGATGGGATCCTTCGTGGGCGGCTGGGTCGGCTGGCGCTGGACCTTCGGGCTGCTCTCGATCCTGGGAGCCCTCGTGGCCGTGGTCCTCGTCCGGGCCGGCGGCGGGCAGCCCTCCGCCGCGGACGGCGGGACGCCGGCGGACGACACGACTCCGGCGGACGGCAAGAGGCCATCGGCCACTGACGAGACGCCATCGGCCACGGAAACGGCCGAGGCTCCGTCGGAGCACGAGCACGGCTGGGTGCGGTCCGCCGCCCGCGCCCTGCTGGCGCCGGGGGTCCCCGTCTACGTCGCCGCGACCTTCCTCAACATGCTGGGCTTCTACGGGATGTACACCTTCCTCGGCAGTGCCCTGCAGTACCGCTTCGGCACCGGAAGCTCCATGACCGGCGTCATGATCCTGCTCTACGGTCTGGGCTTCGCGACCAGCTTCCTCACCGGCCGCTGGGCCGACGCATGGGGCAAGGAACGCGTCCTCGTCGCCCTGCTCGCGGGGCTCGTCCCCGCCCTCGTGCTCATCCCGCACGCCGCCCGCTGGACACCGCTCCTCGTGGTGTGCCTGTTCCTGTGGGGCTCGATGCAGAGCCTGGTGGTCACCCTGCTCAGCACTCTGCTGAGCGAATGCTCGCAGCAGCACCGCGGTGCCATCCTCGCCTTCTACAGCCTCGCCACCAACCTGGCCGTGGCCATCGGTGCCGCGCTGTTCGGCTCTCTGTTCACGGAGTACGGATTCGCCACCCTGGGCTGGGTCTGCGCGTCGATCACTCTCGTCGCGTTCGGCCTGACCGGCTGGGCGTACCGGCGCCGCGGCGGCGGTTCCCCGCACCGCGAACAACCGGCGGACACCGCGGACACGACGGATCCGACGCACGAGGACACGACGAATCCCACGCACGAGGACGGGGCGGATCCCACGCACGAGGACAGCGCGGACCCAGCCCAGGGTGGCGCCGTGGCACCGGCCCGGGAGACCAAGGTCGTGGCGCATGAGGACTGACATCGCACGCAGGCTCCGCGACCTGCCCAGGAGCTCCTTCGCCACGACCGTGGCCAGGATCGACCAGCTCGTCGCGGCGGGCGAGGACGTCGTCAACCTGTGCCAGGGCAACCCCGATCTGCCGACCCCGCCGCACATCGTCGAGGCGCTGCGCAGGGAGGTGCTCGACGCGTCCACCCACCGCTACGGACCCTTCTCCGGACTGCTCGAACTCAAGACCGCGATAGCCGAGTGGTACGCGAAGCACCACGCGGTCCGGCTCGACCCCGAGACCGAGGTGGCGATCCTGTTCGGCGCGAAGGCCGGCCTGGTGGAGATCAGCCAGTGCTTCCTCGACCCGGGTGACGTATGCCTGATGCCCGACCCGGCCTTCCCGGACTACTGGGCGGGCGTGGTCCTGGCCCGTGCCCGGATGCACCCCCTGCCGCTGCTCCGGGAGAACGGCTTCCTGCCCGACTACACCGCGCTGGACCCGGCGACGTGCGCGCAGGCCAAGCTGATGTTCCTCAACTACCCCAACAACCCCACCTCGGTGACGGCCCCGCCCGAGTTCTACGCCGACACCGTCCGGTTCGCCGCCGAGCACGACGTGATCGTGGCGTCCGACTTCGCC
Organism: Streptomyces sp. NPDC059009; assembly: GCF_042740175.1. NCBI lineage: Bacteria > Bacillati > Actinomycetota > Actinomycetes > Kitasatosporales > Streptomycetaceae > Streptomyces > Streptomyces sp. NPDC059009. The sequence continues at coordinate 265,978 of NZ_JBHYJB010000001.1, forward strand.
TACGGATCCCTGGGCTTCGACGGTGAGCGGCCGGCCTCGTTCCTGGAGGCGGACGGCGCCAAGGACGTGGGCGTCGAGTTCATCTCGTTGTCGAAGATGTTCAACATGGCCGGTTGGCGCATCGGCGCCGTAGTCGGAAACCGTGACGTCGTCGCCGCGATCAACCTCATCCAGGAGCACTACTACGTCTCGCTCCCGCCCTTCATCCAGCGAGCCGCGGCCGCGGCCCTCACCGGCCCCGAAGACTGCGTCCAGGAGCTGACGGCGGTCTACCAACGCCGCCGGGACCTCTTCGTGGCCGGGGTGCGCGAGGCCGGATGGCACATCGACGTACCCCGGTCGGTCTTCGCCTGGCTGCCTGTCCCCGACGGCCGGAAGTCCGACGAGTTCGCCGACGAACTACTGGACCGGGCCAAGGTCGCGGTGGCACCCGGCCGTTGGTTCGGCGAGCACGGCGAAGGATACGTGCGGGTGAGCCTGCTGGCCCCGGAGGAGCGCCTCCGCGAAGCCGTAGCACGGCTCGCCGCCTTCTGAAACGCCACCACCCTCGCAGGCGACCACAACCCATGGGAGAACCACTGTGATACGCCACGTCGTACTGTTCCGATTCAAGCCCGGAATCGACTGGAACAACCCCCGCGCCCTTGAGGCGGAGCAGTCCACCGCCAAGGTGGGGAGCGCGGTGCCCGGAGTCCACGCATGGCGCTGCGGTCGCAACGTGTCCCCCCGGGCCGTCGCCTACGACTTCTACGCGGAGGGCCTTCTGGACGACATGGAGGCCGTCGACCGCTACCTGGTCCATCCGTTCCATCAGGAATCGGCCGACATCTGGCGGGAGATCGCTGACTGGGTCATCGTCGACGTTGAAGACTGACAGCGATGATCGCTGCGGCTCCGCTCCCGCTCGGTGGGCCGTCGACAATTGCTCGGCGGTCAAGCCCTTGGCATCTCTGAGGTCAGCACCCCTGTCTCCCGCTCGCCCTGCTCAACTCCCCTGCCGCACCGCTCAGTTCTCCTGCAAGAACTTCTTGGCCAGCGAGTCCCCGAGGCTCACAGCCCCACTGTGACTCTCGATCGGCGACACCTTCGAGTTCTTGAACAGGATGTACGTGACGCCGGAGTCGGTCCCGCCCGTCTCGGGGTCGGGGTCGATGCCGAGTGCGTTCGCCGTCGCGTAGGACGCCTCGCCGATGATCTTCGTGGGGCCGGTGTCACCGACGACCGCGTACTCGACCTTGTTGTTGTAGATGACGGCCACCACGCCGCCGCCCTTGATGCCGGAGTTCGCGTAGTTCCAGATGGAGCTGGAGCTGGGCACGACGACGTACGGGAGTTTCTCGGCGTTCAGGGGCTTGTCGTCGGACTGGTGGAACGCGGTGTCGTCCTGGAACCAGGGGTCGGTGTCCGCGTTGCACTTCGAGGTCACCTGGCCGTCGCAGTCGACGTCCATGTCGGCCTTCCAGAACACGGCACCGTTCTTGCCGCACACGGGGATGTTCGCCGATGTCTCGTCGTCGGACTTGTACTTGCCGTTCGATATCTGCGAGCAGGACGTGACTTTGGCGAGCAGTTCGGCCGCGCTGACCGAGCCTTCGCGCGGGCTGTCGGGGGACGCGGCGGCAGATCCGGGCAGCGTCGCCGCTGCGAGCAGGGCGGCTCCGGCCGAGGCGGCGAGGGCGAGCGTTCGAGTACGCACGTGGGGACCCTTCTGCTAGTTCCTCTGGTTCGACGAGTAGCTCTGCCGGCTCGACGAGTAGCTCCGCCGGTTCGACGAGTTGCTGTGGCTTCTCTGTTAGGAAAGTTTCCTGACCAGCAGCGCCCACAGTCCCGCGCCCCTCATGTACCCGTCAACCCATAAAGCCGCCATCTTCGTCACCACGGGCCCCTGAAGTCCCACCTGGGCAAACCGCTCCCCAAGACGGGTGAATTGGCGGAAACCCGGGCAACCGATGTGGCGGTGGACGTGTCTACTCCCATACAGCTGCCTCCGTGCCCGCCCATCACCCCATTTCCCGCTCCCCACCCCCTATTCCAACTCCCTGTCCCCCCCCCACTGGAAGGGCCCCGCCCATGCCGTCCAGCAGCCGCTCCCTCAGCACCGCCTTCAGCACCGCCCTGTCGGTTGCCGCCCTCCTGATGACCGCAGCCATCCCTGCCTCCGCCGCCTCCACCGGTGGCACCGCCCCCACACCCTCCGACTCCAAGCCGTCACACCGCCCCCCGGTCCTGGTCGACTGCCTGGGCCACGGCCAAGTCAGGCCCGGCGACCACATGCTGGCCTGCGGGGACGGCAACAACGGTCTGCGGGGCCTGCGTTGGGCCGACTGGACCGACCGCGTCGCCCACGGCGTCGGGCGCCAGGTCGCCAACGACTGCGTCCCGGACTGCGCCGAGGGGCACTTCCACACCTTCTGGGTGGGCGTGGAGGCGTACCGCCCCGTCGCCCGCAAGGGCAAGGCTCCGCACTTCTCCCGGCTGAAGGTCGTCTACCTCGACAAGCGTCCGGAGGGTTCAGGCCCTTCGCAGACCTACCCGCTCACTCCCTGACCAGTGTGGGCACACGCGCGGCGAGGCCGCACCCGTACGGTACGGGTGCGGCCTCGCGGATTACGCGGATTACGCGGACCAAGCGGACTGGGCTGATTACGCGGATGCGGACTACCTAGTAGCCGCGGCCCTTGGCGCTGTCCTTCGCCTCGATCCACCCCTTCTTCCCGCTGGGAAGCTTGGAGTAGTACCACCAGTTGCCGTGCGGGCTCAGGCCCTTGCAGTACGCCACGAAAGTGTCGTGGAAGTGCAGACCCTTGGTGATCTTGTACGTCGCGCCGGGCCCACTGTGCATGTACGACTCGTGGTTGTGACCCTCGTAATTGAAGATGTCGATGTTCCGCCAGTGGTTCGTGACGTTCTTCGAGCAGGCGGCGCTGCCCACAGCACCCGCTGTCGGCGCCACGGTGAGGCCCCCCGCGAACAGGGCGGCCCCCACCGCAGCCACGGTGCCCATCCTGCGCAACCTCGTCTTGCTCACGTACTCTCCCTCGTCGTTCCCTCCGGTCACCGCGCGGCGGCCGGATGAGAAGAACGCTAGGAAGGCGCACCAACAACTTGCCAACACCCGGCAGTTGACACTCACACGTCCCACGTGACCGGGAGATTCTTCACCCCGTAGATGTCCGCGGTCTCCGGTCGCAGCCCGACCTCTTCCGCCGGTACCGCGAGACGCAGCGTGGGAAATCGGCGCACCAGCGCCGCGAGAGCCACCCGCATCTCGATGCGGGCGAGTTGCTGCCCCAGACACAGGTGGATGCCGTGGCCGAAGGCCAGATGCCCGCCGTCCTGCCGGTGGATGTCGAGCACCTGGGGGTCGGCGTAGCGCTCCGGGTCATGGTTGGCGGTGTGGTACGAGAGCACGACCGTGGTGCCGGCCTCGATGGTCCGGCCGCCCAGCTCGACATCCACCAGCGCCGTCCGCATGAACGACTTGGCGACGCTCAGGTAGCGCAGCAGTTCCTCCACCGTCTGGTCGATGAGACCGGGATCGGCGCGCAGCGCGGCCAGTTGGGCCGGGTTCTGCAGCAGCGCGAAGGTGCCGAGGGACAGCATGTTCGCGGTCGTGTCGAACCCGGCCGCCAGCAGGATCAGACCGATCCCCTTCAGCTCCTCGTCCGTGAGGTCGCTGTCGGTGAGCTCGCTGAGCACGTCGTCGGTGGGGTGCGCGCGCTTGGCGGCCACCAGCTGTTCGAGGTACTGCTGGGTCGCGGTGTAGGCCGCGATCAGCTCCTCCTCGCTCACCTCTCCGTTCATGAACTTGTCGATCTGTTCCTGGAAGGAGGCACGGTCCTCGTACGGAACCCCGAGGAGCTCGCAGATGATGATGGTCGGGATGGGCTTGGCGAACGCGGTCACCAGGTCCACCGGCTGCCCGTCACGCGGAGGGCCCGCCGCCGCCATGGCGTCCAGGCACTCGGCGGTGATCTGCTCGATGCGCTCGGTGAGCAGCCGCATGCGCCGCGCGGTGAACTTGCCCACCAGCGGCTTCCGGTAGCGGCTGTGCTGCGGCTCGTCCATGAGGAGGAACTCGCCGGGCGGCGCCGGAGGAAGCTCGAAGTCGACCACGTTCAAGAGGTCTTTGCGCGAGCTGAACCGTGAGTCGGCGAGGACCGAGCGGACCAGGTCGTATCCGGTGATCAGCCAGCCGGGCTTGCCGCCGGGGTGGGTGAGGCGGCTGATGGGGCCGTGCCGACGGGCCTCGGTCAGCTCCGCCGGCGGATCGAAGGGGCAGCCTGCCGGACGTGCTGTCGGCAGCGTCGTGACGGTGTGAACGGATTCGGTCATGACCATTCCTTCGATCAGGAGTCAGGAGCTGGAAGGCAGGAATCAAGGTCAGGAGTTGAGAGCTTCGGTGATCTTGCGGGCCATGTCCGCCATGGCGGGGCTCACCCCGCCCTTCTGGGCCCGGTTCGAGGCTTCGATGACGACAGTGATGGTGCTGCGGAAGTTGTCGGCTTCAGCCGGGTCCTGCTGGGTCAGCAGGGTCATCGTCGCGGTGAGGGCGGGCAGGACGTGGTCGGCGAGCTCGGCGACGGAGCGGCCGTTGAGGTCCTTGATCTTCCCCCGTTCGGCGAGCACGTGCCCGACCAGACCGGTGGCGGAGGTCAGGGCGATGGAGCCGTGGGTGCCGACCTTGTGGGCCGAGCCCGCGGCACCGGCGGCGCTCATCAGCGAGACGGCGCCCCAGGCGGCGGTGCGCAGGGTGTTCTTGTCCTGGACGGTGAGGGTGACGGGCTTGGCGTTCATGGCGGGGGCTCCCTTTGCTGGTGGCGGCGGCTGTTCGCCGCGGCGGCCGAACTTCTTGCTGCCCCTACGTTCGCCGCCGGGCCTGTCAGCCCTCTGTCACCGCCCTGACACCACCACTGATACGGGCCCCATGACACGCGGGTGCGGCCACGTGATCAACCCCGTGGCCGGACACCGCCCCGCCGCCCGGCCGGGGACATCCCCGCCCCCCGCGGAAGATCCGCGGGGCCCACCACACGGCAGACCCCCCCCCCCGCGCGGGCGGTCA